>NZ_JBHFKT010000058.1:0-16895 GCF_042879335.1 Photorhabdus sp. RM96S
AGGGTCTGGTTCGGATTCATGGGCGAGTATTAAAAAGAAAAATAAGGAGAATGAGATCATATAATTACGGTTCATTCAAGGGGGGGGTAAAAAAGTATGCTCGCGCCCTGCCAAATTCCTGAATCGATTTCCAGCCAGAAGCGCCGCATAATACAGCGGAGAAGGCTAAAAAAATCACATCCATTAGCTCATGTTTTTTATTGATGTCAGAACGGGGGTCTTCTATCTTGCTGATAAAATTAAAAATACTCATTATTAGGATCGCTTTTTTATGGAAGAGAGAGATCTTAACGTTTTAATGAGAGAAATGCCTATAAAAAGTCATATTCTGATTTTTATTTAACCAAAATAACCTTATTAAAAATGTGAGATCTCACCCTGATTGGTTTGATGAGTGTTAAATAATTCCTCTAATTTAATATCGACTAATAGTACCTCTAATACACCATTTAATTACAGTTTTTGATGTCGGATTGTACTTATTAGTCGAATCCGCCTACAGAAAATATTATCTATAAAGTTTGAATAAACGAACGCTTAATGATCTGTTATACCACTTAACTCCTTTGTTGTATTAGAAAGCATCAATTATCAATTCTATTATCTTATCAACCAGATGAGAGGGAGATAGTTTTATACCCTAAGTTCAGATATTCAAAATTTTTAAAATCAGATAAACAATTATTCACTGTAATCGTTACTCTTTTTCGTCACTCTGTTGATGTATATATCTACGCAGATTTAGGGTAATGCTATGGTTTATTTCCGTTTATTTTCCCATAGTCTTTTTGTCCTGACGATACTAATGAGTTGGCCTGTGCTGGCTGGGGAAAAAGATGAGCTGGCCACCACACTCAAACAGCTTGACCAGGTGCAGGCCAGTTTGGAGCGTGCCCGGGTTTTGGCCATTCAGGAGGGTCAGGCAGACCGTTTTTATTTTGATTATCTACGTGCTAACCGGGACCTCAATATTGTCCGTGAAGGCATTAACCGCTATCTGACCCCCTCCCGTGCACAGCCCGGGATTTCTGCGGCTGCGCTGGATGTGACCGGTCAGTATCGTCAGGAGCGAATACGGTGAACGAGGTTCAACGCAATGCATTCAGGGCGGCTTCCGGCAATCTCGATCCTCATGTGATGCAATTTCTCTGTATCGGTTTACTGATAGCGGTGCTATTTCTCTGGGCCGCATGGGGAATGGTAGACGTCTGGCAGGGCTGGGCCAATGAAAAGGTCCGTGAAGCGGCGATGAACCGTTTTGTCATTCGTGTGGCGTTGTTGCTGGTGATGGCTATCTGGATGTTTGCCAGCTAATCGGTTTTTTAACCTGTAATGGAAAAAAGGGAAAAGGAAATGGATCTGTTAAACCGGGGATGTCAGTCACTGTTCCGCCTGTTTGCCCGTATCAATACCTGTGCAGTGTCACTCAGTGTGCTGGCTTATCTGGTTTGTCAACCCGTGACAGCGGCATTGCCAACGGTTGAACCGCCTTCCAGCGGGAATGGCGGCGGCATTTTTAACACCGTCAAAGGTTACTTGCAGGACGGCATCGTGATAGGCGGGCTGGTCGTTGCCGCGATCGCGTTTATCAATGTGGCGACCGCGGCAATCCATACGTTTTCTGAAGTTCGCAGTGACAGAGCTTCCTGGACTAAATTTGGCGCGATTGTGGTGGTTGGCGTGGTGCTGTTAGTGGCGGTTATCTGGCTGCTGGGAAAATCGACGTCCATTCTCTTTTAACCCCAGGAAAGCGTCAGTATGGTTCAGACTATTCGTTTTTTACCTGACCGTCTTAACGCCGAACCTGTCGTGTTCCGGGGATTTACTACCCCAGAACTGGGCTGGACGGCATTAACGGGATTGATAGCTGGCGCGGTCATTGGCTTGTTACTGGCATCGGTAACGGGGTGGGTGATGATACCGACGGCGGCACTGATTGCGCCGTTGTTATTGATTGCCTTTGGCGGCAAATACCTGGCCCGGATGAAACGCGGTAAACCGGCGCATTATCTCTATCGACGGCTGGAGGTTAAAAAGCGGTGCTGGGGTCTGGGTGACCCGTTACTGATTATCACCTCACAACGCTGGTCATTGCGCCGCCGTCACCGGGTAATGACCCGAATGGGGCGGTTATGAGCCGTTTTCGTCATGCAATTCAAGATCGGGACCAGCATATCCTGACGTTACGTGCGGCCTGTGGTGTGCTGGTTTTGTTGTTGTTACTGAGTCTGAGTGGCTGGCTGATGGCGCCGAGAGCGTTAACCATTTATACGCCGCCGGATGTCCGCAGTGGCAGTACCCGCCCGTGGTGGCAAGTGCCTGTCTCCCAGGTCTATGCCTTTGGCTTTTATATTTTTCAGCAACTGAATGCCTGGCCGAAAGACGGGGAAGTCGATTATCCAGCGAAAATAGCCGCGCTTTCTCCTTATCTGACTCCCTCCTGTCAGGTGTTTCTGGAACAGGATGCTCAAAACCGGTCGCAAGTGGGTGAGTTAAAAGATCGCGTGCGGGTGGTGTATGAAATTCCGGAACGGGGCTTTCGTGACAGCAATGTGATGGTAAAAGACCGGGATAACTGGGTTATCCGGTTAGATTTAGTGGCCGATGAATATTTTCACGCTGAGCCGGTCAAACGGGCACTGGTGCGTTACTCGCTTAAAGTCACCCGCTGGCAAGGGGATGCAGAGCGTAACCCGTTTGGCCTGGCACTGGATTGTTATGACAGCACACCGCAACGGCTGGAAGCAGCATCGCCGCCGGCACCGGCGAAAAAGGGGATATTCCAGTGAAAAAACAGGTACTCGTCGAGTTATTGGCATTGACTGCATTATTATTCGCCGGGTTGGTGATGGTTTCACCCGTTGAGGCCGTGGAGTTGATGAAGTGGGAGCGTATCCCGCTGCCGGTTGCCCTGCATGTTGGACAGGAGCGGGTGGTTTTTGTAGATAAAAATGTCCGAGTCGGTTTTCCGGGTGCGCTGAATGGCAAATTGCGGATACAAAGCACCGGTGGTGCAGTGTATCTGTATCCGAGTGAAACGTTTACCCAGACCCGACTGCAACTTCAGGATGTGGAAAGTAGTGAAGTGATTTTACTGGATGTGACCGCTACACATGGAAAAGATCCCCTTGAGCCGGTTCGTGTGGTGTACCACGGGGACGTGATTACGTTGACGGACGACCATCAGATTCATCATGGTGCCAAAGGGGATAACACGTCAGCAACGTCTCCCTCTCTTGCCGGTGAACGTCAGGCCGCCCGGCGTCAAAAACCGTCCTATACGGCTCCGCTGCCGGTGGTCCTGACCCGTTATGCTGCGCAGAGTCTGTATGCGCCGTTGCGTACAGTAGAAGCTGTTCCCGGCATTCACCCGGTATCATTGGCATTGTCGCCCCGATTGACCACATTGTATCCCTCTGCGCCGGTAATAGTTTCCCCGTTAGGGGGCTGGGGTGTGGATAACCTCACTGTGGTAGCGCTGAAAGTGCGTAATACCCACCGTGAGAACGTAGTGCTTGATCCACGCAGGTTGCAGGGGCAATTCATAGCAGCGACCTTTCAGCATCGTTGGTTGGGACCGTCAGGTACGCCGGAAGACACGACTACCGTTTATTTGGTGGTGAAAGGTCGGCCTGACCGTGCCTTTCTGCCTGAACCGGTGAGGTCAAAAACGCCCATGAAGCGACAAGGAAATCCCCATGCAAATTAAGTCAAACGGTCTGGTGAAGTGGGTCGTGCCTGCTTTTGTTATTGCGGGGCTGGTCGTGGGGATCAAGAGTTGTCGGCAATCAGAGACGCCTGTCAGCCAGACAGTGAGTCATCAGGCTTTGGCGGAACTGTCTTCCGGGGAGCTGCGGGCATTGGGGATTGAGGGAGATACCCCGGAAGACACGTTGCGTACCCTGATTGGAGCTTTGCGCAGTATCCGTGTTCAGCAGGCGGCGCTGGAAAAACAAAACGCACAATTACTGGCGGACAATGAGAAATGGCGAAACGGGAGTCAGCGCATGACTGACCAGATTAACCAGGCGGTAGCGGGTTCCCGTGAGGAAACAGAAAAGCAACAGCAGGTATTGAAAGCGGAGCAGCAAACGCTGTTCAGCCGACTTGACCAGTTGACCCGTCAGTTAGGCAATAAAAGCATAAGTACACCCCCCCCTCTGGTTGAGCGTGATATTCCGCTGGGATTAGGATTGGACGATACCGGCCAAAATACGGCCTCAGGGGGGGGCCGGTTGGTCTGGATTAGTCCACAGGATGGGTTACCGGTTGACTCACAGGTTGCAATGAGCGGGCAGCCAGCGGCTCCCCGTTTTCCCGTGTCATTTCTGGAAGACAATACATTGCGCCGTCAGAAAGTGGCATACGACGGTATGACTAAAAATCAGCGAGCCATTACCGAGGGTCATACAAACGAGGCTATCCGGCCCGTTTATACCCTGCCCGAAAATACGACGCTGGTCGGCAGCCAGGCGATGACCGCATTATTAGGCCGGGTGCCGGTGAATGACAAAGTCACTGACCCGTATCCTTTTAAGGTACTGATAGGTAAAGATAACTTGACTGCCAACGGCATTGAACTGCCGGACGTGGAAGGGGCGATTATTTCGGGTACGGCTACCGGTGACTGGACCTTGTCTTGCGTGCGCGGCAATGTTACCTCTTTCACCTTTGTCTTTGCAGACGGCACCGTCAGAACCGTGCCGAAATCGGATAATCGCATCGATGGCAGTCATCACGTTCAGGATAATCATGGCGGCAGTATCGGCTGGTTGTCTGACGATAACGGTATTCCGTGTATCAGCGGGACACGAAAATCCAATGCAGCCAGTTACTTGTCAACCTTATTTGCTCTTTCTGGTGGTACAGCAGCCGGTGATGTGCTGTCACAGAGCCAGCTTACCACCCAGACTAACGGTTATGGCGGCGCGACGTCATCACTGACCGGGGATGCCGGTAAAGCGGTTTTGGGGCAAGCGGCTGCCGGAGGATTTAAAGCCGTGTCGGAATGGGTCAAAGCCCGTTACGGCCAAACCTTTGATGCCGTCTACGTGCCGCCGGGAGCCAGCGTGGCGGTACATATTACCCAACAAATCCCCATTGATTACGACACACAGGGGCGCAAGGTGAAATACCCCTTTAGCCTGGAACAGGAGAACAGCGATGGGCTGGACTGAGAAAGTGAATATCTGTGGAGCCGGTATGTGCAGCGTCAGATTGAAATCAGGTTGTTGGGTTTGCCTGCTCGTAGTGACGACGATCCTGACCGGTTGCAGCACGTCCAAAGAGGACATGTTGCCATCGGGAGATCAGACTATGCTGGCATTGTGGCAGGGAAAGGCCGCGTCGTCACAGATCACGCTGGAAGCCCGTCAGGTGCTGCGCCGGGGGCTCAATGAACAGGAGCAGCAAATTTCGACTGACTATGCTGAAAGTTATAGTCGTACACAGGAAAATGAAATCAGTCAAACCTTCCCACGGCTACCCAATCCGGACATGGTGATGTATCTCTTTCCCCATTTGGTGGCGGGAAATTCGCCTGTGCCGGGATACAGCACGGTGTTTTCGTTTTACAGTCAGGTGCAGTATGCCCTGCCGGGTGAGCGGACGGTGGCATTGTGATGTGGACGTGGTTAAATAAAGTCCGCCTGCGTAAAGCGGACAACCTATCGCCTTCTTCCTGCGTGATCGGGCGTGAACTTGTAAAGCGGCCCGGCAAAATGACGCACGTTGATGAAGCGGTACTGTATAACCCTTCACCGTCTATCATTGATTATTTGCCCTGGGCAGAATACCTGGACGAGGAAAAGTGTCTGTTGCTGGATGACGGTCTGTCAGTCGGGGCGGTTTATACCGTCTCTCCGGTCTCGACAGAAGGACGCCCTGCTGCCCGTCTGGAAGAGATCCGTGACCAGGTGGAGGATGCGTTGCAGGACAGCCTGGAGGAAGAGGATACTTCTCCCTGGGTGGTGCAGTTTTTTTGTCAGGATGAAGATGACTCGTCGTCATCGTTGACGCAGCTTCGTCAATATATCAAGCCCTGGGCACAGGGCACAGCCTTTACCGAAACGTGGCTGGCTGAGACTGAACGACATTTGCGGGGTATTGCCCGGCCTGAAGGGCTGTTTAACGACACATTGGTCACCGGTCAACCTTGGAGAGGGCAGCAACGCCGTACCCGAATGGTCGTTTATCGCTGGGTCCCGGCAGGCCAGAAGGATGCTCTGTCACCGGCAGCGTTGCTTAATCAGGTCTGTAACCGACTGACGGCCTCGCTGGCCAGCGCCGGCATTTTGTGTGAACGACAAGATGGCGAACAGGTTCATCATTGGTTACTGCGGTTATTCAATCCCGCTCCAGACTGGATTGATAAAGCGACGCTATATTGGGAGGCCCGCTACGCGGCCTGGCAGGCGGGTGAATTGCGTCCGGATAATGACTTCACGGAAACCTTGTGGTTTACCCCGCCGCGTTCTGACGTGAAAAACGGTGTCTGGTGGTTTGATAATATTGCTCATCGGGCGGTACCGGTTGAACGGCTGCGTCGCCCCCCAGAACCGGGAGCGCTGACCGGTGAAATGGTCCGGGGTGAACATATCAATGCGCTGATGGATTTATTACCGTCAGGTACTCTTGTTTCATTGACCATTGTCATACAGGCGCAGGATACACTGGAGCGGGATTTCGACCGATTGTCAAAAAATGCAATGGGAGAAAATACTGAATCAGGGCGAGTGCGTGCAGACGTAAAAGAAGCTAAGGCGCATATGGGGCTGAGACATAAACTGTGCCGTTCTGCACTGACTTTTTTGTTACAGGGGGCTGATGTTGACGATTTGAACCGTCGGCATCAGCAACTGGTCGCAACCCTGTTGGTCTCGGGGTTGCAGCCGGTCAAACCCGAATGCGACGTCGCGCCGTTAAACGGCTATCTGCGTGCCTTACCGATGTGTTTTAACCCGCAACGAGACAAGCATCACTGGTATACCCGGTTGACTTGGATGCAGCATGTGGCCGGGTTGTTGCCAGTGACAGGGCGAGCAACGGGTACAGGTAACCCGGGTCTTAGCTTTTTTAACCGGGGAGGTGATGTGCTGACCTTTGATCCGCAAAATAAACATGACCGTACCCAGAATGCGCATCTGTTGCTGTTCGGGCCGACCGGGGCGGGGAAGTCGGCTACGCTTTGTGCGAGCCTGTCGCAGCTGATGGCGGTGCACCGTCCCCGGTTATTTGTGGCGGAAGCGGGCAACAGTTTTGGGTTGTTTGCCGATTACTGTCAACGTCTGGGGCTGAGTGTCAACAAAATCAGCATTAAACCGGGCTGTGGTGTCAGTCTGGCGCTGTTTGCTGATGCTCACCAATTGCTTCAAATGGCATCTTCTCAGCTGGATTTGGCGGGTGAAAAGCCGGCAGAGGAAATTGAAGACGACGGGGACGATGAGCAGCGCGATATTCTGGGTGAAATGGAAATTGCCGCCCGCATGATGATCACCGGCGGGGAGAAGAAGGAAGAAGAACGTCTGACGCGGGCGGATCGGGGCATGATCCGCGAAGCTATCATGATGGCGGCAAAAGCGAGTGCTGACGATGGCCGACAGATGATAGCGGAAGATCTGCAAAAGGCATTGTCTGTAATTGCCCGGGACAGCCGGCGGGATGAACAGGGGCGATCATTACGTACCGAACAGCGTCGTGCCCGTGCCGAAGAGATGGCGGGGGCGATGTCAATGTTCACCAGTGGTTTTGAGGGGGAATTGTTTAATCGTCCGGGAACTCCGTGGCCAGAAGCCGATGTGACGCTGATTGACCTCGGTACGTTGGCGCGTGAAGGGTATGGTGCCCAGATGTCGCTGGCGATGGTGTCTCTGGTCAATACCCTCAACAATATGGCGGAGCGTGACCAGTTTGAGGACCGGGAGATTAATTTTGTGGTGGATGAGGCGCATATATTGACCACTAATCCGCTGTTGTCGCCCTACATGACCAAAGTGGTCAAGATGTGGCGAAAACTGGGCGCTTGGTTGTGGCTGGCTACTCAGAATTTGGCGGACTATCCGGATAGTGCGGAGAAAATGCTCAATATGGCGGAGTGGTGGTTGTGTCTGACAATGCCGCCGGATGAAGTTGAGCAGATAGCGCGTTTTAAAAAGCTGTCTGAAGAACAAAAATCGGTGTTGCTGTCAGCCAGCAAACTCCCGGGCTGCTACACCGAAGGCGTGGTGTTGTCGAAAAAAGTGGAGGCGTTGTTTCGGGTGGTGCCGCCCAGTGTCTATCTGGCGCTGGGTATGACGGAGAAAGAGGAAAAGGCAGAGCGCAGGGCGATTATGAAAGCGCTTCATTGCAGCGAATTGGATGCCGCCTTTGTTGTGGCGCGCAGGCTGGACCGTGCTCGTGGTCTGATATCTGAGAAAGAGGCGGATGTGCGTGATGAGGATCTCTTAGCCATGCAGGAGTGTAGGCTATGAATATCAGGGTATTCTGGACGCTTTTGCCGTTGTTAATGCCGGTATCCGTGTTTGCCAGCACAGTGATATATACCGACACAAGCCATCCACCGCGCAATGCTGATCAACGTGTCCGGGTTGTGTACCTTGATGGGGCCGAACAGCTGCAAGCACAACTGTTCGGTCAGTTATCGGCTGATCCTCAACAGGCAGCCAAACAGGCCCGTCAGATTTTGCAGTCTTCATCATGGCATCAACAGGGACAACATATCAGTCAGGCTTACCAGGGGGTACTGGATGCCTGGACTCTGGGCCTTAAGAAGTTCCCGGCAGTGGTTTTTGATGATGATTCTGTTGTGTACGGAACGACAGACGTCAGACAGGCCCGGTTACTTTGGGATACCTATCAGCGGGAAAAACAGCCATGAAGTCTCCGGATTTACCGTCATTAACATGGCATTCCCGGCTGAAAAAGTGCGGTATGGTCCTGATGCTAACGGTTGTTCTGGCGCCCGTGGCCGTTGCCAGTGTGAATACGGCTCAGATTGTGGCCAGTGCCGCGTCGGTATCGTGCATCAGTTGGCGGATAAAAGGTCTCTGTTACTGGCTGCTGTGTTCTCCCTGGGGGTGCAAAGTGCGTACCTCGATAAAAGTTGAGCATTTTACTCCTCAGGCCGTGGTCTCCGTCTATAACGCGCCTGGCGGTAATCCCTGGAGAGAAATGTCTCTGGTCAGCCAGACTGTTGACGGCGTGGAAAATGCCGTAACGAGAGCACTTTCCGGGATAGCCGTGGGGGGCGGTAATCATCAGCTGAAAATCCCAGGCAACCGGAAAAACAATCTGCATTTTAAATATGCCGATGCGATTGGGCATCCAGCAACTGCCATGATGGGCGGAAAAATTTCGGGGTATGCGTGTAAAAGTGCCGCCACGCCTTTTATGCCTTACTTTTTGAGTACTCTGGACAGCTTGGTTTGGCGGTCCGGTGTGCCAGAGTCGTTTTATCCCGAGGCGCTTATTCCTGGTAAACGTGAGCTGGGGGATTCGTTTCGGGGCAATATGTGGGGCAATATTTATCCGCGAAGCGGGTTTGTGACACAACAGGATGATAATAAAGCGGCTGCGGTAGTAGCGCAACGGGTAGCAGACATTATCACCCATACTGGGCAGGGGCATGTTTATCAACCCCTGCAAGGGAACCGTAAACAGGGTTACTGGCCACCCGGCGAAGTAGTTGAGAATACGGGTAGCCAAAATCATCAATGGCAACGTTTAGCGCCGAAAATGAGCTCATCTTGTGCTGTTTTTCCGGATAACAGCGGGGAAGCGGCAAAGGACGGGAATTATGTCTTTGCATTGTGGCAACCCTACAGTTGTTGTCAGCGGCGTGGACAGACTTTTCTTTACAGTACCGATTTTTGAGACTGGGATCATGGGATGAGACAACGATTATTTTTGCCTGTATTGATATCACTGGCGTTTATGACTGTTCCTGTTGTTCAGGCGGCAGGTTTTGCCATTGCGGACAGCCCGATAGGTTACGGGAAAAGCCTGAATGGGACGGTATCGGATAAGCTGTTTTACAACATAGGTGGCGGATCAGTGATATCGCAGCCGGCGACCCGCAGTCATCTGCAACATCTGGGCGGATTAAACCTCGGTTGGAGCAGTGACCTGATGTGCGGTAACTTTGATTTGAAAACGACGGTAGGGAATCAGCTTAATGGCCTGACTTCGGGGTTTAAAAACCTGATGGGGGAAGTGATACAAGGGGCTACTGGGGCCGTAGCCAGTTTACCCGCAATGGTTATCCAGCGTGCTAATCCCGGATTATATGAAATGCTGACCAACGGGGTGTTACAGGCAGGTATTGCGTTCGACAAATCACAACTGAGTTGCCAGAACATGTCACAGCGTATGATGGATTTCTCGGATAGCAGTAAATGGACTAAAGCGGCGTTGATGGAGGAATATAAAACGTTGGTGAATACCGGTAATGGTGATGCGGTTGGCACGACACAAAAAATGGAGGTTGCGGACGGTACACAAGGTTCAAATTGGATTGGGGGTGAAAAACGGGGAGGAAAAGGGCAGAAAGCCATTCAGCCCATCCGGGATCTGGCAAAAGCCGGCTTCAATATGATGAACAACCTGCCGGCGAATAGCCATGCCAATGTCAACCGCACACAATGTAATGGCGCTGCTTGCCAGAAATTCAAGAACAGTGAAGAAGCCGCAGACGCGGTCATCAAGGTGTTAGGTGATCGTTCGGTTCGTACCTGTACTGACAGTCGTCAGTGTACCAGTGGGGGTACCAAAGACCAGCCGGGTGCAAGTGTCGCTGGGACGGGGTTTGCACCGATGCTGGAAGAGGCGACCAGGACCAACATTGAGCAATTGATGAAACTGGTCAGCGGGGAAAATGCGCCTACCATAGTCAATCTGGCAAAACTCAAAACAGGTAGCCTGATGGTGACTCGCGGGGTTATCCAGGCTCTGAAACGTGATCCGGACAGTGGGGCTTTGGTGAGTCGGTTGGCCAGTGAGTTGGCGATGGCCGACACCGTTGAGACTGCGCTCACTATGCGACGAATGTTGATGACCGGCCAGGCAGAACCGAATGCTTCCGCTCAGGCGCAGGCTATGGCAGAGAGTGATCGTCGCATTGCGACACTGGACAGAGAAATTACTGCCCTGAAGAATGAAATGGAGTTGCGCCGGGCGATTGCACAAAATACCGCACTGACCACGCTTGAGCGTGAACAAAATCGAGTTGAAATGAATCTGCAACGGCAATCCACCGATAATACCGACAGTCGTATTCACACCTTGTCCGTGCCGCCGAAAGGGCGTGAAGGACAATAATGATGTCTGAGCAAAGTAAAATCCGGGTACCTACTGGCACTAAACAGAGGTTGATAATGGGACTGAAACGACATTTCAGACGGGGGTTAATCGTCACGTTGATGATGGGGGGCATGTTACTTGTTGCCGCAGCTGGCTTGGCGTATCCGTCTCAGTTCAATACCTTACAACATTGGATGTACACGACCCGTTACGGCTGGCTGGCCTGGCGATTGGCCATGTACAGTGTGATTGCCTGTTTCATGTGGCAGCTTTGGCGATCCCCATTGCCGTTAACACAGAAAGCGGCTCTGAAACGGATTGCACTCATTTCGCTGGGATTTGTGGGATGTTGTGAGTATGTCATGTTCTTCGTCTCCGGAGAGCAGTCATGACAACTTACAGCTATCTGGAATATTTTCTGACCCTGCTGGGCTGGATAGTGAATAACGGTTTGTGGAATGTGCTGTTGGCCACCGGGTTATTTGTGCTGCCGCTGACATTCAAAATGATAGGTATCTGGCTGAAAGTTCGGGAAGAAGGGGAGGATGAAGGAAATAAGGGCATGCTCTCAGTGACCCGGATTGAAAACACCCTGTATGGCGCTTTTCTGGTGATGATTGTTTGCTGTGTGCCGTTGGTCAATGTGAGTCTGAGTACCATTACGTATGATGACTCGCGGGCAAAAAGTTGCGGCACTTGGACACCGAAACCGGCTGAAACGGGTTATGCGTCCGTGATATCGTCGCTTGATGGTAAAACAGCGGCGGCTCCGGTTTGGTGGATACTGGTTCATCAGATTTCTAAAGGCGTCACTCAGGCTGCAATAGCTTCTATGCCCTGCCGTCCCGACCTGAGGCAACTGCGTTTTGAGGTCCAGCATACGCGAATTAATAATCCGGCTCTGGCTCAAATATTACAGGATTTCACCCATGACTGTTATGCGCTAGCAGTGTATCAGTGGAAACGTCGGGACGAAGGAAGAACCCGGGATGAAGCGGTATTACGGGATATTGAATGGTTAGGGTCAAAAACGTTTCTGAATAGTGCGGGTTATTATGATGTGCTTCAGTCAAAAACGCCTCGTTCGGATTTTCCCTGGAAACCGCATCGTGATGACGGTTTGGCTAATACGGGTCAGGGGGGATATCCGACCTGCAAAGAATGGTGGTCAGACAGTCAAGTAGGATTGGAAAAACGAGTGATGGCTCAGGTTGAGCCAGGCATGTGGTTTCGGTTATCGGCAGCATTGAAACTGATGGGCAAAGATACGTCAGAGTACAAAGAAGCGGTGATACGGCGTCTGGTGAGTCCGGCAAGCCTGACCGCATCTCAGGGGGGATATGTCTATGCAGGTTACGGGTGTAACGCGGATTTTACTCTGATGAATTCGGTGGGCCGGATAGCCTCATTGGGTGGGATGTCGCTGGGAAGCTTGGCGGCATTTCCGGCGTTTGATGCAATGCGCCAGGCATTACCAATGGTACAGGCTGTTATACTGATGGCGGTGACTATCATATTGCCCCTGATTATCGTATTTGCTGTCTACGAATATAAAACGGTCGTTACGCTGACTTTTATTGTGTTTGCGCTGAATTTTTTGACCTTCTGGTGGGAATTGGCACGCTGGTTGGACAGCGGGTTACTGGAGGCTTTGTACGGTTCGGATACGCATAGCCGCTGGAATATGGCCGGTTTTCAGAATAGCACAGACGATATCATTATGAGTTTTGTGATGGGGACGATGTTTATTGTGCTGCCGGCATTGTGGATGAGTGCTTTATCTTGGGCTGGAGTTAAAGTTGGTGGAGTAATAGAAAATGCAGGCAGCACAGCAACTAAGGATAGCAAGGCGGCTGGCAGTCAATTAGGTTCTAAGATATCTGGAAAGCTTTAATTGTTACTTAGTATAGCCTGATATGGATGACTGGATAGGGTTACACTTTATCTCAACAGTCATCCGATTCCCATGAATGTCTTTTATAAGTGTCTTTATCCCAATCTTGTTCCCATGAAAAACGTTCATAAGCAGCTTTTTGCTCACTTATATTTGAATTTTTTTTATTCCACATGTTTTGAGAAATTCCTAGTAATAATACAAAGGCCAGTATCACCATTATAGCTATAGCCAATGATCCAAATAGTAATGCAATAACTGAGCTGCCAACAAATAGATAAACTGGTAAATGTCCTATCCAATTGGGGAGATTGTATTTGTGGGCTTTGGTAACACAATGTGCATCCCAAGTACGTAAACGCTGGCGTAAATTACGATAAATCCTGGCAGCTTTTGCTCCCCGAATCTGAGCGCGCATTGTACGTTGTATGTCATTATGGTTAGTCATTGGGTAGTCTCTTGTTGAAACAATGTTCAGATAAATAATATGATTATTTTCTGGTTAGGTTAGCTAAAAGTCTGAGCGGCGTCTATGGTGTGAATTGTAAAACGAGTTGTGTGTTATGCACATTTGCACGGCTGATAAAGTTCATTCACCTGACCCCATCAAAGTGCCGGGTGAATGAAAGCAGTTGGTGAGCGGGGTTGGCGAACCAACATCAGCGGTGTAACTGTGTATAACGCTTATTTAACGAAAGATGGGTAGTCATATTTTTAATCATTATGACATATAAATAAAATTCCAAAATAGCGTTGCATCTTATACTACTCATAATTCTATGTATAACAATGGGTTGAAGAAACTCATGTGTAGCAGAATTATGAAACGTTATTTATAGGTACAAATTTTTTGGTTGGTAAGGTATGTGTAACTCAGCTTACCTTTTCGTTTGTCAAGTTAATATGGGATGTAAAGGATATTGTTTTAGTATTATTGGCAAATTTTAACCATGTATTAAGATATTTTTGCATCGCCAAAATATATGATAACTCTAAAGTTCCCAGAATGGATCTGTATTCCAGCTTTCTGGAAAACCAGCAGAATGTAACAGTGGTATTACTCTTGGGAATTCATGTGTTAAAGTGTGAATATCTTGGCCCACGTTTACGCCCAGTTTTAAGATTTTGCTTAAATGGTGAAGGGTTGCAAGAAAAACATAGATACGATTGTTATTAGTTGGAGGTATAGAAAGGTGTGGGATAATTTCTGCTGGGGCTCTTAAATTTGAATTCCAAAGACGATTATTATGTGCACATTTGTTTCTTACATCTCTTAATCCACTAATCCATCCAACCAGCGTTTCAAATTTTTTTACGCCAAATTCTTTGGCTAAATTGTTAAGGATGTTTTCTCGTTCTGATATTTGAAAACGACGTTTGTCCAAGCAATCGTAAATAACAAATATATTTCCCAATGTTGCTAATTCACCGATAATCCAAAAAGGGGGTAGGGATTTATAATTATCATTTTTCTCATTATAGTACTTTTCCTTATAATGAGTGGCATATTTTTCATTACAAGATGTAAATGAATTTGATAATTTTGAACGTAATAATTTTATTTTATTTGCTTTTTTATTAAAGAAGTTTTTATCGTCGAGATACCAAAATGGATCATCTGTATATTCTGATATAGTGTGATCTAGCCTACTACGAAATTTTATTTCGAGTCGAGAAATTATGCGAAATATGTAATTGCGTAATGATTCATCGAAACGATAAATATCAAGGCCGTTTTCAAAAAAAATGCCATCACGAAATTGCTTTTTTCCTTCTTCATCTTGATACATGAACTGGAATAGATAAATTTTAAAACGATAATAGCTGATAAATGATAATATGTGTTCGGCTAATGCTTTATCTTTGAAATTTAGCCCCTTTTCCTCTAAATCACTAATAAGGTCTATAGGTTTGCGATGCGACTTTGCGTAGGGGATATGAACCATGATTAAAATTCCATAAAAAAAGCCCGCTTACGTTCCCGGAGGAAGGTAGCGAGCGTTGTCAATACTTATGCTACCAGAGAAGAGAAAGATGTCAATAGCATATTGATGGTTTTTTGCCTTAACAGTAGGGTGTTTGACGCTATCTGTTTGTTGCTGTAGGATCCCTGTTGCTGATTGTGGCTATTGCTGCCAGCAACGTGCTAGGGTCACAGATGATGGAAATCATGCTGCTGATGCCGAAAGATATTTGGGGTAAACCCTTTGTGGAGAAATCAACAGGGGTTTTCTCGCTTTTTTAATTAAAAAGGCAAAAATTAGTATACGGAAATCCTATATACAGGCATTTGTTAGTACTATAATCAATCGTACATCTTTTTTGTCTCAACAGAAGGTATATTCATGAGACATGAGAAAGTTTTAAGTCATGTGGTTTCTCAGCATCGTGAACATCAGAAAAACACAGATTTTTGGTTTTTATAGCTGTAGTACTAAATGATGATAGGGGAAGGTTATGCAATCAAAACGCCGAATTTCTGAACTTAAGCAAATGTCCGTAAAAGAGCGCAAAATTGAAGGCATGCGTCGAGCTAAGGCTGCTTTTGATCTGGCTGAACGTACAGGTACGTTAACAAAGCGTCCTGTTATCGTTGAGTGCTGATTTATTCGTTAGATTGATAAAGCTTTGTCAATGACTTCCTTATTGAAGGATGGTGAGTTTTTAGGTTAGTTTGCCAAGTTCGTAATTACTCTTTGGGTGTTCTACCCAATTGATCCACACACTTAGTTCTCCGTGTTGCTTCTTAATGTGCTGCACATTTACTTAGTTATCCAGTTGGCTAAGTGAGAATTGAAAGGTATCGTCATTCTATACCTTGTGTTTACTCTACACTATTATGATCACTAATTGACGGTGTTTAATTTTTTTCTTGACTTATCAGTGTAGTAATGTAAAGCAAAATTTCTTTATCTGTTGATTCATTCCCAGCTAAAGCTATCTTTATTGCTTGTTTAAGAGTTTCTCTAATAGGCAATTCATTGATGGTATCTTCAATTGTAGATGTTTTGGTTTTAGGAGGTTCAGCAAGTATCCCTTCTATACCTTTGCGGTGAATTAGTCTTATTAATGCATCTACATCTTTATCTTCCAATGAATCTAAAATAGATTGCCATGCTGTGCTTCTTTCCGTTGAGCTTTTTAGTTGTTCATAAATGGTTGTGGTTTGATTGTGAGGTTGTAACTGATGATCACCAGTTGCAAGCCAATCTAGGGTGACACCTTCAATATCGCAGATTGATTGAGCTACATTGAGAGCAGGGATTGAGTCCCTTATGATGTAGTTATTCAGTGTTGAATACGATAATCCCCATTCTTTAGCTGCGGTTCTTACACTACGGCTGCCGATAAGATAAAGAAGTCTCTCCTTAAAGGTTTCTTTTTGGTCTTGTTCAAAAGAATCCATATTATGCTGTGCTTCCTTTCTCTTTTTAACCATATAACCACCTGAAAAAACAGATTTCCTGAAATTAATAAGTGAAATTATCTCAATTGAGTTAATATTTTCTTTTCAAGGTCTCAATTTAGATCTATACTATACTCTAGTACAAGTAATCCTATAAATAGGGGTAGCTTGCACTGGTAACCTTTTAGGGGGAACCTCTAAAAACTCTCAATACAAAAAATAAGATCAATTTTGCACTCACCAATAAATGACCTTATTGTGTATGACTTTTTCTTGCTTTTTCAGGGGAAAAAATAAACT
>NZ_JBHFKT010000059.1:0-16598 GCF_042879335.1 Photorhabdus sp. RM96S
AAAAACGATATGGTATTTGCACAGCCACTTTGTATGTGCTGAGCTTTGTGCTTTAATCCCCATAAACACCTTTCCTTATTTCAGTTACGTATATTAGCTTGAACATCTATAGCGTAACGGAAAGGTGTTTTTCTTGGTATAACCTCGGGTCTCCACCCGCATAGCGGGTGGTTTTATGTTTAAGCAGCTGACGCTACTTAAACTGGCTAAAGCCATAAATACGAAAAAGGCCGCAACAAAGTGCGGCCTTTACAATTGTTATTTAAATTTTCATTTCTATCGGTACGTAATAGCAGATGCTGCAAGAGCCAAATGAAATAAGCCCCGATAAGAATATTGGGGCTTATTAGCTTTAGCGCTTATTCGCAACTTTAACTGATTAGTACACTACCATAGCTTTTTGCGTACGCGTAAGCTTTTTGTGCTCTCGTATTTCATCATCCATTTCTAACTTAATATCGAGCATAGCCAGACATCCCTGTACAAAACTTTCTCCCTTTTGTAACCGGGAACGCACTTCAATATCCGATACTTCAAGTAAACGCGCTATAGACCGTTTGGAAAGCCCTAAAGCGTAGTACATAAATAAAACTTCAATTTCTTCAGACTTATCTACCGTTTGCAGCTTTGCTATACAAGCATCAATGATCAAGCCGTCGTTATCACAGCAGTTTTCTTACGTACGCTAACCAAAAAAATAACCTAACGAGAAGTAATATTGATCTTGGTTATGAACTCTTATTCTTACACCATGAAATAAAAAGATTCAGTGTTCCTCCCCAAAAAATACCATCAAGAATGCCGCTCAATAACCCGAAGAATAAATTATAATGTAATGAGTGTAGCAATATTGGGTAAATATTCAATAAAGCCATCATAAGAAACTTACTTACAAAAGTAATCATGATCACTATCAATATCAAAGGCGTACCTGGGCGAATAATTAAGTTGCTGTTAGTTTTTTTTCTTAATCGTGGTTGTGATCTCCATAGTATCCAACCAATAGTAGTACCGAAAATCAGACCGATTCCCATCATCACCAGTGATAAATTTGAGAAGTAGGTTTCCGTGAGAACACTATGTATTCCCCAAACTAAAAATACGGTAGGCAGCAAGAAAATGCGCCCTATACTCATTTCACGGTCTGAAAGAGCTTTAATGCCTCTTATGACAAGAAATACAAGCAGAATCCAGACCCATATAGGTGTGTCTTTTATAATAGTGATGTATTGTGGCATGTTGTCACTCATTAGTTTTTTTGTATGAGAAGTTTATCATTAAGGTGATTTTGCTTTCTTTCTGTAATAATCCCTCATTATTTAGGGTAAATATTTAGATACAAGCATGGTGAAAACAATAGTGCTTAAAGATAGTAAGCGGGAATGCTACTTTGATGTAAAAATGTAACCTATGATCCCATTTATTACAAGAACAAAAAGCCATATTAATGTTATATTTTATAAATTTTATAAAAAACAACATGATTGAACTTATCTTCTGAAAGCGAATCTCACGACTATGCAATCGTGAATAGCTTTTTTATGATTAAATTGGCTATAGCAATAATAGATAAAATTGTGTAACAGAAACTTGCAGGATAGTCAGAAATTAATGAAATCCAATCGAAACAATCGCTAATAAAAATAAATATAAAATTTGATAAATCTCATAAAGTTATCGGTTCATACGATGAAATAAGATGACGATTAATTACGATTAGAAAGGCTAAAAGCAAACCCCAAATTGTAAATTTTGTTTCTATGTTTAATGAAGTAAACATCATATAAGAATAGAGATTCCAGAGAATCAGAGAGATAAAAAATTTTAACAAATTATTCATGGCAGTGCCTACAAGAAGGAAAAACTGCCATTAGTATGACGTTCACCATTTTCATCACAGATAAAAAAATTACCTAACATTCCTTCACTATCAGTTTTGAGTGATACTGTATAATTATGATCAGGTCTTACCGCTTTCAGGAATTTGACTTTGTGTAATTTAATGATATCAGTCTTACTTTCATTCCTTTTACACAGAGAGAAAACAAGATCTATAAGTAATGAGCCGGGGCAAACAGGTTGTCTCGGAAAATGTTCTTGAAACAAATAATGACCTGAATTCAAATGGAAACCATAACAGTGGTTGCTGATAGGCCAGACTTCCCATAGGGAAATAGCAGAGTTTTCAATGGAAATCTCAGCGAAAGGCGTCTTTGATAATTCTACTTCACTGACGATAATGCTGGCTTGCGCAACAATTTTTTCTCTAGATCCTCCACTATAAACTCGGCAGTTAACACGGAAAGTGTTATAGATTCGCTCAAGTCCCCCTTCCACGATCATCTTATTGCCACATGATGCCACCTTACAGGAAAAATGTTCAATCATAACAGGAAGAAAACGCTGCTGCATTTTAGCTGAAAACTGTGAGGATACATAACGAACCGCAAACTGATTTAAGGCTTCAATCAACAGACTAATGGCACTGTGATTTTGATGCCCTTGCCAACTTGAAAGTAGTGCAACACTGGTTGCCATGTCTCTCTTTGGTTCAATACTCAAAGGTAAGCATATTGCAAGAAATTGTGTTTCCATGTTGCACCTTATAACCAGTGTTTCGGAAGTTCTTTGTATTTTTCACGCAATTCCTTCGAACTCATACCAAATGCATGTGCATTGAAACGTTGTCTATAATGACTCAATAGGATAGGTGCTCGACAAACAAAGAAAGCAAGTACGGCAATATAGGGATCAACCTGTCTCTGACTGAGTACACAGCCTAATAAATAATCTACATTAGCGTTTAATCCACAATAAGAGGTAATGGTATTAGCGAGTATTTTATAAGGAGTAAATATATCATTATATTGAGAAAAAAATGCATCAACACGCGTATCTCGTGGCATAACTGGATGGCCGAAGCCCGGATAGGGTTTAGTGGCACAATAGTTATGCATGGCACTCTTGATATTCCCTCGTTTTAAACGAGAAGATAAAGCGTTAAGTTTTTTCGTAACGAGTTGACAAGCACCTAAATGTGACGGACCGGCTGCACATAAAGCCCCTATTAAGGCATAATTAACACTGTTTTTAGTACTGGCAATAAATCTTACTGTCGCGGTGGTTGGTGTAACTATACCGAATCCACCTAATAACAGCGACATCATAAAACTGCTATCAATAGTATTATCAGTACAATCACTAAGTGACGTCAGAAACCATTGACTAAATGCGCGGCAATTTGTTAGTTGTGGAAGAGGAGGGGTGTACTCTTTGCGTCTTGCAAGTTCAGTTAGCCACGGTAACAACAGTATTACCATCAAATCAGATTGATCTTCTGTAATTGATTGTTCGGTAAGAAAAGACTGATCTATTTCTACTTGCATTAGTAGTATGATGAAGCGCTGTAAGGAAGATAATTCTTGGTTGCAGGGTAACAATTGGTGCATTTTTTGAATCCTTACTACACACGCACTGTTTTGTAATACTGTGCTGGCTTTCATTACCAGACTATCCATTTCTTCAAGTGATAAAGTATCACCGCTTAGAGAAAACCAAGTATTTTGTAAGTAGTGATAATTTTTCGCTAAGGTTAAAATGTTTTTCTGGCGAATATATAGAATGTTTTTTTCAATGTCATAGTAATCAATTGAGTTATTTTCCATGTTGTTCTCCATTGAGTGCAGGAAACCGATAAAGTCTCAAATTCATGTCGTTGCGCTCTTTGGTAGCAAACAAATAGTGTTCAAAACTTGTTGAACCTCTAAATTGAGAGTGATAAAGAAAATGAGGGATTCGCTCGATTACATTTACAATATCAATAGCTGAATTGAGAATGGCAGCATAAACGTTTCCTTTGTTTACGATAGACGATGAGAGCAGAATCAGATCAATGCCAGCATAGTTAAAATTCTCTCCAGCTTCAGTGATAAACGTTGCTCGTTCAACAGCCACTCCTTTATGGTGCCGCCAGTTTTCAAATACTTCCCGAGCTGACTCAATAGCATCTTTGTCGTAATCAATTGCAGTGACCTTGGCATTTGTATATTTCATCCACATCAGAATCGATGCAGGCATGGGGCCACAGCCAATATGACATATATGCTTAGGTGATTGTTCTAATAATTCTCTTTCGTCGAAATATAATGAGCGATAATGCTCAGTATAGAATTTTAGATTTTCACTTAAAGTAGATACTTCATTCCCGGTTAGTGTTTTTTTTCCACACATAAAACTGGCAATAATTGTTTCATGATTTTTCTCATCGAGAATAATTTTATTATCCAATTTTGAAAGTAATTGCTCCTGATTATGGCTAAATTTATGATATAAATCAGGATGATTTCTTTTAACAAACAAAAGATCATCACGTATTTGTTTTACTATAAGATCAAACTCTGGTAGTAATCCAGATTGTTTTTTTATAGGGTAACCTATTGCCTGATTTATTTTATCTATTATGTCATTTAACATAATTTAATATCCTTTTGTCTATTATTAAAATAGGCTTTCCCCTTAATAAAAGGGGAAAGCTTTCCTGCCTAATTTGTGTTATCCCTCCCCACTCCATGAGGAAAATTTATACAAATTAAGGTTCGTATCGTAACGTTCTTTAGTCGCTAACTGATAACGTTCAAAACCTTTCGGACGGCAGAATTCTAAGCTATAAAAGTACCTAGGTGTCCTTTCAATGATGCTCACTGTATCCTTATCTGAATTAAGAATGGCAGAAAAAACGCCTTCTTTGTTTAAGATAGCCCTGGAAATGATAATCAGATCCATACCCGCATAATTGAAATTTTCTCCTTTTGTGGCAACAAATGTTGCTCGGTCAGCAGAGATTTGTTTAGGCCGTCTCCAGGTTTCAAATACCGCACGGGCTGACTCAACAGAATATTTGTCATGGTCAATTGCTGTTATGTGTGCATCAGTATATTTCAACCACATTAGAACTGATGAAGGCATTGGTCCGCATCCAACATGACAGACATATTTAGGGTGGGAAAGAACATTCTTCAATAAGTCTTTCTCATCAAAATATAATGAACGGTTACGCTCAATATAGTAATTTTTCATTTTATCTACGGCTGAAGCTTCATCTCCAGAGAATGGCAACGTCCCAGTCATATAGTCAGCAATCATCATTTCCCAATTTTTACTATATGCTAGTGCTTTATTATCTAAAACTGACAGCAGCTGTGACTGAATTTCACAAAATCTATTATATTGACTAGGGTCATACTTTTTTACATCTAGAAGGTCATCACGTATTTTTGTGGTAAGCTCATTAAATTTTGGTGATAACGAGTATTTCTCTATTGGATAATTTATTGCTTCATTTATCTTATTTATTATATCATCAAACATGATTTAACTCCGATTATCTATGATTAACAAATGCTTTCCTCGTGGAGATAGAGAAAAGTCGTTATAGTCTGTTTTAATTAAACAAACATTTCCTCGCTTTCTACTATAAACTTCAGCTAACTCTGGTATATTTCGTATTTCTTCTTCTAGGCTATCTAAATCAACTTTATCATTTTCTTTAGACAAAACTTTTATCATGAGACATTCTTTACCCTTATTATCAGAAGATAATTCAATTTGTATTTTAGCATCGGGTAATTTATTGACAATAAGGCGTGTTATTTTTTTACAATTAACAACATTCCCCATGAAGTTAAATTCATCTATATGACGTCTGATATCAGTTAAGAGCAGATTCTCGTTTCTATAACTGATTTTTGCATTATCACCAGTAGGGTATCGGATCAAACGATATGACGCTGTGTGATCCAATGAAGTAACTAACAACCCAAACTTATTATCATATTCAAAAAAGAAGTCCTCTTTAAAGAGAATATATTGATCATGATTCTCAGTAGAAAGTCCCAGAAAACCACACTCAGACAACCCATACAGTCCAATAATTTTTAAATCATTCCCTAATATATCCAGAATATATTTTTCCTGGTCTTTTCGAAGGGATTCACCAGTGAAAACTATCTTTTTTATTGATAATGAAATATCAAAATACTTCATTGCCTCAATAAATTGAATAATTGAGGCAGGCACACCAAATAATACGGAAAGACCAACTTCTACGAGAAAATGAAAATGTTTTTTATCTAAGAGTCTAATATCTCCGATTGGAATTACATTGGCATGACAGTATTTTGCTATTTCACAGGCAGAGTAGTGTAATGATGAGAACAAATTAATCGTAAACAGATTACCTACTACGTCCTGGCAAGTAAAAACTTGTTGTTTTTTTAGCCTGACAATAAGATTATGTTCACTATTGGAAGCTGAATTTTTACTCACTTTGAAAGCAGTCCGTACAGCCTTCATTGTTCCTGTGGTTCCGCTGGTTGTGCCTATCAAGGCAGGAAAAGAAGCCGCTTCTATCGGTGTATTCACAGGTAAAAGTATTTGCTTGTTTACAGGCACTATACTGCAAAATTCTTGATAATCAGAAAAATAGAGTTGTGTTATTGTTGCCAGACGTTCCCGTTCACTCTGGAATAGTTGTGAATTGTCATAATTTTTCATATTACACCTTCTTTTTTATAAGAATTTCACAACCTAAAGCACCTATCCCGGTTCCTTTTTTCACATGGTATTCAATGTTTTTCATCTGGCATGAGGATAGTAGTGACTGAATTTGTTCTAACATATATTTCTCATCGATACTCATATTGGGAACACCACATTTTTCTCGCTCTTCGTTAAATAACTTAATGGCTTTTTCATCTGCATCAGCCAATGGTTCATGAATAATGGCAATCCCACCTTTATCCAATACACGACATATTTCCTGTAAACCTTTTTGGGGTTCTGACCAATGATGAATAATTGACCTTCCATAAACTAATGAGAATATCTGTTCATTAAATGGTAATGCACTGGCACTACCTTCATACACGGTTATTTTCGATTGTAACGCGTGTTTTTTTATTTTCTCCCTACAGAAAGTAACCATACGTAAATCAAGATCAATTCCGTTTAAGTGGTAATGGATAAGTTCTGGAGCATCTAATAAATTAAAAAGCATATGGCCTGTCCCCATGCCCACATCCAATAAACTATTTTTTTCTGAGGTGATAGTTGCCATCTCTTCAAGAAGGCGTTTTCTAAGATAGAAGTTCCATATTGAAGTTCCTACAATTGCAAAATTTTCGTATTGCTCAGGAGTTAAAGCAACAAATAAATCTTTCATTATTCATGTCCTTATAGTGTATGAATAGAAAATAAAATCACCTAATCTAATGCATTATTGTGATGTTTGTCTATGTGATTGAAATTAGGTTTTACCTATAAACATGACTTACCACATGACGCATATTTAATTTATTTTTTAATTTAAATACTTTTATATTTCAATATCTGAAAATAAATAATTTTTCGAAAACATTAGGGCGCTTATGTAGATACTATTGTTACACTAACGAATTACTATCATCTAAGACAGAAACAAGAGAGTCATTCATTAACGTAACCGCAATTATTGAACCATCAATCTCGTAATAAGTACAGTGTATTTTTGGAATTTTAAGTTTAATTTCACTCCCAACATAAATAAATGTGCACAGTTGATCATCGAATTTTTCCAACACATAATCGTCAATATTAAAGGTAAATGGCTGAAAATAAAATAATGCTTTATAGATACTTTCCATACAGCAAAAAACAACTGTTGATAAGTAAATTTTATCTGTATTTGGGTTTAAATAACTCTCATATTTTCGTAGATAATCAATCATAAAATGGCGTACTTTTCTATGATAATAAAGATACTCAATATCAACACCAATATAGCCAACTTCCGGTATATGACTTAAGAGCAGTGCAGTAAGCTGCTTACCATGACTGACACTGTAATAGCTGTTAACAGCAGCATAATCAGTACTAAAAAGCTCTTTTAATAAGATTAAACTATATTGCTTAGCAAATTCTCGTTGGCGTATAGTATTACTGGCTTGGCTCATAAAAGAAGGTAACTTTATAGGGTAATGTTTTTTTTCATTTAGCAAAGTATTTTCAGTATATGAAAACAAGCAAAGAAACAGATTTGATTTTAAATTAATAAAAACCCTTATCATTTTACCCCCGATGATATGAATTTTATTTTACCTGTATTAGTTGTAGGAATAAAGGGGATAGTATTTACTATAAAGTCGTAACGGTGCCAAGACTGTAATAGCAAATTCTTTATATTACTAACCATTTCTTTTTCCACAGTTGATTCGATATTTATCTCAATGAAACCTTCAGAGTTTTTGCTAAAGTAGTGACGGACGTAACCAAGTTCCTGCATAATTTGATTAGATATTTCTTTTTCAGGGAAAAATTTTCCATTAATTTTAAACTCGTTCACAGTACGTGAAATCCAATAATAACAATCGTCACTATCTTTTTCGAAGAGATCACCAGAGTTAAACCATCCATCATTATGTAAGAGAGTCAGGTTACTATCGACATACCCATCGGCAGAATATGGTGTTTGATAGTACATTTGACTAAAGCCAGTTGTAAAATCAGTGTTTTTTTTCAATTGAATTTGAATTTCGTCAGATATAACAAAACCTGGAGCGACCACGCTATTACGGCTTCTTTTTTCGATATCACTGGTCGTTTCAAATTTATGGCAAAATAAACGAGGACCAGATTCAGTCTGACCAAAATTGTTCCATAATACATCACAACAATTCATTATTTGTGTCGCTTGAAAGGTAAGTAAACAATCTGATGCATTTAGAACAGTTGCTAACCGTGTACGGCTTTCAGTTAGTACTTTACTTAGTGGAAGCATCAAATCACCAATCAAGGGCAGGGTATTGATAGAATAAAAATGGATTATCTCATTAATACTGCTCAATCGATAGTGTTCGAATATTAATCCTCCTTCTGAAATTAGAGTGCTTAACATAGTAGATAGCCCATACATATACTGTACAGGAAAAATACACAGGGTATTATTGTCAGAAGTTATCTTCAGATAACACCGGACTTTTTCAGCATTCTCGGTAAGTCTAATTTCCTTGTATTGCATCAGCTTGGGCTTACCGGTTGTCCCAGAAGTCATAAAGTAAAAATAGGCATATGGAAACGGAGTAAAATCGTATGTAGATCTGATATAATTTGAACCAGAACAATGAGAAGTAAGGACAATCTTCTTATTTATAGGGATTCTTGCTTGACATGCTGGATTCATTACGTAAGCAGCAATATTATCCTCTTTTACCAACATTTGGACTGTGGTGATATCACGGATATTCACAATCATCGCTTTTAGTTTAAGTGCAGAAGCAAGGAAATAATAGAGCATTCCTTCTAAGTTGTTTCTGATTAGAAAAACGAATAGCGCTTCTCGATTAGTCTTATAATGAGCAGAGTGAATGAAGATCTGTGTGATACCACTTTGCACCATTGCCGTAAAATCGGCACCATTATAACTTTCATTTTTAACTTTAACGCGCCAATTGTTCTGTAATAAAGATACGATAGTTAACATATCAATTATTCTCAATAATGTTAGGGTTGCCGAGTACTAAGCTGGCTGCACTACCACCCATACCAAATGAATTTTTTATCGCATAATGCAAAGGCATATAAGTATGTTGTCTAACTAGCGAGATATGTTCCGGCAATTGGGAATCTGGTTCATCAAGGTTTAAAATACCGGGTAAGAAATTATGCTGAAATGCTACAATAACAGTAAGTATTTCCATAGCTCCAGCTGTCGCGATCAGATGACCATGATTTGATTTGGTTGCAATAATTGCCGGCTGATGTTCACCAAATACTCTGGAAATAGCCCGGGATTCATGAAGATCATTTTGTACCGTTGATGTACCGTGAGCACTAACAAAATCGATATGACTCTTAGCAATCTTCGCATCTTTCAGTGCCCTTTCCATCGAAAGCCTCATTTCTAGTTCATCATGGTGTGGAGCCACTATATTTTCAGCGCACAAGGAACTGCCATATCCCAGTAACCGCACCAGTGATATTCCTTGGCGTGCTCGAACGGCTGATTCTTTTTCAATAACAAATAAAACTGCACCTTCTGCTAATACAAAACCACTACGATTGCGATCAAAGGGACGTGACAGTTGTGAACCCGTATAACGATTATCAGTCGTAATGACCCCCATCCCTTCTAAGCGTGCCACATTTAATGGAGTAACCTTAGCAGAAACCCCTCCTGTGATAGCCGCCTTTATCTGGCCTCTCTGGATAGCACGCATAGCCAATCCAATACTTTGCGTTGAAGCTGAACAAAGTCCAAGATGAGCAAAACTGGTGCCAGTGTACGGAATAATATTATGAATAGATTTAAGAATGGCACCGCATTCTAGGTCGAATAATTCTCTGACTTTAAAATGTTCAATTGATGCTTTGATACGATTTTCTCTAGTGGCATTCAGTGGTAGTTTTTTAGTAAATTCAATACACTGATCTATATCCATAGCAGGTTCATCTGTGCCAATTATACAACCTATTTCATTGGATGAATAATAATCCATTAACCTTATCTGACGGGAAAGTTCAATAGCTGCTTTTTCTGCATAGAAAAGCTCACCATTACGGAAATGTTTTTTCTTTGGCCACTGAAGTAATTCATTCCCTTCATCGGGTATGCCAGCATAAGATGAACTCAGAGAGTGATGGTCAAATTTTTTAATAGGCTTAACTCCACTGATATTATTTTTCAAATTTAAATATATATCTTCCAATTTATTACCGAGTGGAGTGATTGCACTATATAAACTAATACACAACGGGTCGAAAGGTAGATTTTTATCCATTTTCACGTCACTTTTTAGTTAAAAAAACACATCCCAAACCGTAATTTATTCCTGTGCCATTTAACAATAATCTACAGCCATTAGGAATTTCCGGGTCATTCAGGCAACATAGAATATCAAGGATATTGTTTAGCCTACCAGTATAACCTGTAATTAACTTGTAATTCATAACTTTTGCATCTGGAAATATCTTTTCTATTGAATTATACTCAGCTTCTTTTTGTTCTAAAATCCCATTATCATAACTGATTATTATATCGGGAGTACCGTGTTTCTTTTTTTGTTCGATAAAAATATTTTTCCAATCTTCATGTGTGTATTTTACTTTCGGGGCATAATGAATAATAATGGAAATTATTTCAGCTAGTGCTTCATGCGGATCATGATCCAAATGGAGAATAACACTACCCCAGCTAGGAATAATACCTGAGTTCATTGACGTATTTTCACGAATTTCACCAAATTTACCAAACACGGTTAAGATATCAGAACTTAACATATTTGCGCTATTTATAATTAATACTCCTTGCTTAACATCATTATGAATAATGTCTTCTTTGGCCATTTTTAAAGCACTCATGCCACTTAATGATGCGGAACGCAAAGGAATTCCCTCTTCATGATTAGAGAGTATCTTGGAAATATGATAAAGAGGATTAGTCGGCAATAAGCGAAGCATTTCCAATGGGTTATCTAACTTATTAAAATAAGATAGATTTTTCCAAAAATCATCAGCCCCTTTATGAACAACCTCTTTCAACGTATTCAAATTATGTTCCTCACTATCACAAGCTGAGTAAAGTCTTGCTTTTGATAAAAATTTAAGATTGGTTTTTTTCCCCAGATCAGCTAATGCATTGATTGATAATTTAGATATAGTATTTAATACAGCCCGATCTTCTCGTTTAATCAATGTAGGATCACTGATAGAAATTTTAGATTCAGAATAAATATTTACTAATGGAAAATTTCTAGCCGTTTTAGATTTATAGGTCATTAATGAAAGTAAATCTGTACTACTTTTAGCATACTGATGATAAACACCATAATTTTTAATATATGATCTTCTCATATTTTATTCCTAGTTTTGTAGAGAATGAACTAATTTTTGATTTATATAATAAATAGTGAAGTATTTGTATAATTCTTTAAACTCTATTTCAAAATCATTAATTACAGCCTTATTGGAAAATTTTAGTTGTCTGTTTAGATGGGAAATCCCTTCGGATGTCCATTTTTTATCTTTAAATGAATAGTTTTCTTCCAGTGTAGCCATTTTATTTATAGGCCATAAGGTATCAGGGGTAATGTCAATATTAAGATTTTTCTTCAACTCAAAAGAAAAATCAATAAAATCGATAGATGTCATATCATAATCTAAGAACAATGACTTATTTACATCTATTTTTGTATCTTCACTAATGTACATAACGTCTTTGAATACTTTTTCTATCACAGAAATATACATATTATATTAACCTCTCACCGTTTCCTAATGTTAACGTGATACCTGTAGTAGTTATTTGGTTATTAATAAAAGAGTTTATAGTATTAACAATGTCTTGTGGTAAAAGTAGTTGACGGGTGGGGATGTTTTTTTCAATGTCACGTAAAGTGATACCTTTTTTATCACAATATTCTTTCAACATATGTGTTTTTATATAACCGGGGCTAAGGCATAAAGTTCGTATGTTAAATCTTGCAAACTCTAATGCTATATTCGACATATATCGCTCCATAGCCATTTTTGTTGCTCCATAGACACTATTACCAATATTTGTCTTGTGAGCAGCCACGGAACTAATATAAATAAATTTTGCTTCTGATTCTTTGTATAATTTCATGTTTTTAGCAATAACATTAAAAATAAGTGTAGCAGAAATAAAATTTATCCAGGTGATGTTTTTTATAGTATCTGGATCTAAATCATCACACAGTTTAGCTGGGTTAATCCCTGCACAATAAATTGTTACATTAATTTTTTCGCTCTCAATAAGTTGACAGAATTCAGTGACTCGTTCTTCGTTCATTAAATTAAGTTGTACTGGCTTTACGCGATCACCATATTTTTCTTCTATATTTTTTACTTTTTCGTCTCCTTTCCACCAAGTAAACATAATATCATAACCTTGTTTAATTAGATCATTAATTACCGCCTCCCCTATTTCTGAAGTGCCAGCCAAAATTAGTGCCGAACGTTTATTTGTTAATTTCAATTCACTATCAACAATAAATTTCATAATAAAATCCCATCAAAATAGAATAGTAATTTACTTTATCGGAACGTTATTTCCCATAATCAGTTACATTTTTCTTTATCAATCACATTGGTTGACTTTTATATTATTATTCTTATGTTATCATTTTTATGAGTAATTACTTTAGATGGTTCTGTCGCATTAGCGAAACATCAGGTGAGTTCCACTAATGTGACAGAACCACAAAATGCGACCTCTACAATTATTATTTAGATTTTCACTTCTATCGGTACGTAATAGCAGATGCTGCAAGAGCCGAATCATAACCACCCGCATAGCGGGTGGTTTGCTCTAGCCCTATAAGGGCATATTACCGACTGCGCCTAAATGACGCCCTTTCTCTTCGTTCAAGATAAGTGTCTTTGCTTCTTTGGCTTACCCCTTGAAGGGGTCTTCATGCTCTCGTGTACTTAACTTATCCTGCATTAAATCTGACTTTTCTTGCTCTCTGATGTATTTTCGGATTGTGGCTTCATTTAGCCCTACCGTACTCACGTAGTATCCTTCTGACCAAAACTTCCTGTTGCCAAACTTGTATTTTAAATTGGCGTGCCTATCGAATATCATCAATGCGCTTTTACCTTTTAGATATCCCATAAAACTTGAAACACTTATTTTAGGTGGGATACTCACCAGGATATGGACGTGATCTGGCATGAGATGCCCTTCGATGATTTCTACTCCTTTATACTGACAAAGGTCTCGTAAAATCTCACCTATACTCGAACGGATACGGGTAAAAATGACTTTTCGTCTGTATTTCGGCGAAAAGACGATGTGGTATTTGCACAGCCACTTTGTATGTGCTGAGCTTTGTGCTTTAATTCCCATAAACACCTTTCCTTATTTGAGTTACGTATATTAGCTTGAACATCTATATCGTAACGGAAAGGTGTTTTTCTTGGTATAACCCTTGATTTCCACCCGCATAGCGGGTGGTTTTATGTTTAAGAAGCTGACGCTACTTAAACTGGCTAAAGCCATAATGAAATAAGCCCCGATAAGAATATCGGGGCTTATTAGCTTTAGCGCTTATTCGCAACTTTAACTGATTAGTACACTACCATAGCTTTTTGCGTACGCGTAAGCTTTTTGTGCTCTCGTATTTCATCATCCATTTCTAACTTAATATCGAGCATAGCCAGACATCCCTGTACAAAACTTTCTCCCTTTTGTAACCGGGAACGCACTTCAATATCCGATACTTCAAGTAAACGCGCTATGGACCGTTTGGAAAGCCCTAAAGCGTAGTACATAAATAAAACTTCAATTTCTTCAGACTTATCTACCGTTTGCAGCTTTGCTATACAGGCATCAATGATCAAGCCGTCGTTATCACAGCAGGAAGGACGCAATGGACGAGTTGACGTAATCAAACCTTTAAATCCAGCAGCGATTGGTGGCCAATTGACACCTGTGTCATCATCAACCCAACCGCCCCAACGCTCTAAAACTTGTTGAATATTGCGCATACATTTTGACCTTTTAACTTTTAGTAACAAATAGTAGTAAAAATTATTTTCGGAATGGTCTCATGCATCCATGCATTCGGTATTATAACAAATTTCTCATTCTCTATTTCTGTGTTTCTTTGCTGCTTAACCACATCGTTTAAATACATCCTCTTACTGAGTCTATTAAATGAAAATACTAAACACCCTCTATTCCGACCAGGCTTAACTTTAGAGGTAAACTCAGAGCATCGTTGTTAATCCAAATGGTTACAAGGTGTTTTCTTCCTCATCTAAATATTTCTTATTTAACTTTATAAGCTTCTCTTAATCCTCTAATATATCTTCTCTGAAAACACTCAGAACCTAAAATAACAAGAATATTTTTTACTACTTTTCGAAAATCTTCAAACAACATACCAGCTCCTTTTATTATAAGATAAAAAAATACATTAAATAAAAAATAGCACAAATTTTTTATTTCACAGATATTAAAGTGTAAAAAACATTCTGGATCGGCTTTAAAATCAGTCGTAAAATGCAAGTTTCTACACCGAAATCAACGATACAGAAATCATACTGTTGGTATGGCAATAAACGACAAACCAGCGTAAATACGGGATTTAACCAACAGTGCTTCAAATATCTTAACCAGATTAAACAAAGTATTTAAGGCATAAATAGGACTAATGTTGACAACAGCAAATTACCAATTATCGGGTAAATATCCATGCGAAAAGTTTTAACGCTATCAAATATATCTGTCTTTGACCAACGAGTTTTTTAACTCACACTATTCAATAAGACAGTTCGCAGAAAATATTTTTCTAGTCTAAAGCTACTTTTATCTAATACGTTTTTACAATATCAATACCTTCCGCTATCTCTGCCATGCCTCATCTCTTTTTTTCCCGACGCTCATCAGACTAATAGATAAATACACGCCATAGCAAACATTTTCTTACGCCTGAAAGACTGACATCACAAACACTAATATTTTTCTCTGTTAACTTTGACAAGCATAAATAAACCCGTATCACCTGAAAGTTTGTATTTATTTTATTTCGGGTTTATCTGTTTCAATCTGATGAACTGTTAATTTTATGCAGGTATCTATACCTTTAATTTAATACTCGTTTTAACAAGAAATTTTAACGAAAAACAGCGGGGTTTTTTGGATATATAGCCTGGATATATAAACAGTATTTCTGTGCGACAGGCATGAAAAAAGCCGCCATCTTCTAAAAATATGGCGGCTTCTCATTTGATTTGGTGCCGGCTACCGGAGTCGAACTGGTGACCTACTGATTACAAGTCAGTTGCTCTACCAACTGAGCTAAGCCGGCGTATTTCAGGGGCAGCCCCTGAAAACGAGCGCAGTATATGACAATCTGATGCAAACAATCAAGCATAAATAATAAATTATGTAAAAACACCGCCAAAACCCTATCATTAGTGGACTATTCAACGACATACAACTATCTCAAGGCACTTTGGCAAAGCTACTGCCGCGTATTCTCGGCATCAAAAAACGCATCACTTCTGACAAATCAGAAATAACAAAGAAATGCTTTATTACAATTTGTCACCTATCAGAAGATAGCCACTGGTCATAAAGCAGCCTTATTGTCTGACAGCAATGGAAGACAGGACATTCAAAATCGCCAAATTATATGAAGGTTTGTTAGCATGTTAAAAAGCAAATATTCAAAAAAGGCAACAAAACAAGTTTTCAAAAAGTGGATAGGAAACTATGCCAGTACCCAATTAGGCTTCTTTCTAACACGCCAAAGGCGAGCTATAGCAGATTTTCTATCCCTAACCAAACAGCAATCTTTCTACTTAGCTTTAATTTATTACCATCCGGAAATAGTTGACTGCTATAAATGCAATATGATATTTAAATTAGATGCAAATCAAAAAAACTAAATCAGGTATGCGCCAGGGCGCGAGCATACTTTTTTACCCCCCCCCCTTGAATGAACCGTAATTATATGATCTCATTCTCCTTATTTTTCTTTTTAATACTCGCCCATGAATCCGAACCAGACCCTGATTGAACATTTAACCGTTGTGAA
>NZ_JBHFKT010000060.1:0-16590 GCF_042879335.1 Photorhabdus sp. RM96S
TTGGTGTAAGCAGACGGTTCCCGTTTTCGAATGAATAAGGTCATAAAAGATCTGCGCCTAAAGGAAGAGCGCAGATTTTAATGGATAACATGACCTTTTGCGACACCCTCTTTATGGCCTGTCTCTTGATCATATTTCATAGATCAAGAGACTTGGACAGTAAATAACCTTCAAGGATGGTTTGTAACATGAACCATCCTTGCCACAGCCTTTCCCATCCCACTCGGCCATTTCGTTTTGAGTCATACCAACCCGCTAGTTTTCCCAAATTAATATAGGCCCAGTAAACACTTGGCGCTGTCTTAGGGACCTTTTTCTTTTCTTGCTTTACCCACAATAACTTCCACGCTAGCGGGCTTAATAGCGTTTCACAACTCTGTTTTTCCGCCTCTGATCTATTGAGACCCACATAGCGCAACTGATGAACACGCACGGCGATAAACGCCAGGATCACCACCATTTTTTCCAGATTTTCTTTACGTTGCATCCGCAGCGCTTCTACCTGTGTCCCGCCACTTTTCCACGCTTTGTGAAACTCTTCAATGAGCCAGCGTTTTTCATAGTAGTCCAGAATACGGTGGGCATCTTCTTTACCTTTTACCGGCTCCGATGTCAGAATGTGCCAGCTCAGCTCCTTGTCGTTATTCGTTTCCTGACAACTCACATAATACAGCGGTATCGGCTCCCCTCGTTTATTGGCCGGCATTTTGAGCGTGACAGGGGCGTAACGGACGTCGCAGAGAGCTTCACGCGCCTTACGCCCACCTCGTTGTTTAACCTGAACGGTTCTTTTATCTGCAGGCTGCAAAGATTCACTGAACAGATACAGTTTATCTGAGCTTTGTTCAATGCAACGGCTTTGCATTGAACGCACAATAAAACGCTGCTGATGCATGATTTTATAGGTCAGATAGTCAATAATGTCTGCCTCGCGAGCACAAACTGAAATGACCTTATTCATATCACTGCCAAGACGAGTTTCTGTTGCCTGAGAGGCGCGTTCCCACTTATAACTTTCCTTGTCTTTATACGGCCGGGAAGCCCGTTGCGCTTTCTTGCCATAATGACTCAGCTCTCTCGTCCAGCGCGTTTGTTCAATCAGGCCAATGACCCGTTCTTCTCTGGGGGCAAAAAGCAAAACGGAATGGGCATGCAGGCCGGTGGCACTTTTTCGTGATGAGGTATACCCCATTTCATCCCGAACCGTCTGATGAGTGAACTCCAGTGAGGTTGTATCTTCCAATGCCAGCAAACAGTCATAGGACTTAGCTTGTTCAGCCGTTGCTGCAAATCCGGCCTCTGCAATGGCCGTTGCGTCAATGGCCCGGTTACGCGTAAATCGATAAGCGGCTTCAATATCCGCAGGTGTTTTGAGTGATTGCACAATAGATTGCCCGATATGGTTGGCTAAAGAGGCGGTGAATTTGATAAGACGCTGGGTTCGTCGGCTATCGCCCAAATTTGCGCGAGAAAAAGTCTCATAAGCCCATTGTTCTGCGTGAGTTTGGAACATTTTACCGTACCTCAATGAAATAGTTATTACTAAGATCAGCAAAATAGAAAAAGATTCAAAAAAATCCCCCGATTTTTTATCAGGGGATTTGTGTATGAAAGACAGCGCATAGCGGGGGGTTTTATGTTTAAGAAGCTGACGCTACTTAAACTGGCTAAAGCCATAATAATCTGACAGCGCCAATAGCGCTGTAATTACAATGGATAATAAATTAAACCTGATACATTTCGCACAAATAGTGGGAAACCGCATCATCAGCGTTTGAGCCAATCACTTCCATTTCTGGCAGGATATCTTTCAAGCGCTGGTGAGCATCCTGCATAATGCAGCCCTTACCTGCTACCGTCAGCATTTCAAAGTCATTCATGCCATCACCAAAAGCAATACAATCACTCAGTTTATAACCCATAGCTTGGGCTACCTGCTCAAGTGCATGACCTTTCGAAACACCACCCGCCATAACTTCCAGACAATTGCGCAACGAGAAACTTACATTAACGCTATCACCCCAACGCGCTTTGATTTTCTCTTCCAACGCAACCAATAGATCATGATCTTGGCAGGTAAAATAAACTTTACATACGTCATCAGTTTTAAAGTTGTCACGCTCAAAAAGTTGATAATGAAACACCGATTCCTGAAAAAACTCTTTCTGCTCAGGGCATTCACGGTTCATATACCAGTGATCATGGCAATAATAATTCGTCAGAATATCAGAGTTATCAAACTCCATTAGACACAAGTCATGCACAATCTCAGGATCAACATTGTGACTGAAAACCAGTTCACCCATAGCATTGTGTACCCGTGCGCCATTAGAAGTAATCATATAGGCATCAATACCAAGAACATCCCGGATTTGCGCAACATCGACATGATGACGACCAGTAGCAAAAATAAAATGAATGCCTTTATTGGTCAGTAAATTAAGAGTTTCCTTGGTGTAAGAAGTTAATTTGTGATCAGGAGACAGCAAAGTGCCATCTAAATCTGAAGCAACAATGTGATACATAGTTATCGTTCCTATCATTTAATTGAGTCAATTCTGGTCAAAAAAATCACAAATGGCGTTGAGTGCCTGGCTACGTAATTTATCTTTTTCAAATAGGATTTCATGATGCGCCCCCTGAATAATTAACAGTAACGGCTCTTCAATGAAAGTCCTTTCTCTCCTACGTAATTCACAAAAAGCCCGTATTTTCTGATTATTAATGACTTTATCCTCACTGGCTTCTAAGACCATCAGCGGTGTCTCAATTTCTCCGGCTTTTTCTATCAGCATATCGCCAATCCAGATACTTTCCCTCATCCAGTGATATGTTGGGCCACCTATGCGTAATTTCGGATTATCCGCGTAATAATGGAGGTAACGGCTATAACGTTCATAACTGTGTGTCAGAAGGTTTATCAAATAAGGCAACGGACGCCATTTCCCAGTTAGTACCGCATAATGGTTGCGCATATCTGGCCGCTTTTCAGCCCGATTTACCAGGAAAGTTGCCAACCAACGTGGCATAGGAAAGTTAATACCAAACATAGGAGCACAAAGGGCGGCTGCATCAAATACCTGGCCGTGACGTAATAAAAATCCCCCTAATATTGCCGCCCCCATTGAATGAGCTAACGCATAACAGTGAGAATAATGACGAGGAAGAATTTCTCTTTCTATTAATATTTCAACGTCATCAATATAATCATCAAATTTTTCTACATGCCCTTTTTGTGGATCTGCAAGCATCCTGCTGGATCGCCCCTGCCCACGATGATCAATAATAAAAATGTCGTAGCCAAGGTGATAAAAATCAAATGCTACTTCCGAGTATTTAACATAACTTTCACTACGGCCAGGAAAGATAACAACCGCTCTATCATTTTTTACCGTTGCACAAAAACGGACATAACGTATCAGTACATTATCGACACCGATAAATTCACACTCTTCCCTGGCTTGCCAAAAATCTAATAAAGGCCCGTTGGCAAAAGCAGAGAACTGCATCTCACGATTGAGCCAACTTTCTTTCAATATTTCTGGCGTCATAAATTGCCCTCTGACTATCCAAACTCCTCTAGATGTTCACATATTAAGGCCATAAAGACATTACCAAAACGTTCAAGTTTCCGTTGCCCTACCCCGTTGATTAATAACATTTCATCCTCCGTCACCGGGCATTGCTCTGCCATTTCAATCAGCGTGACATCGTTAAATACAACAAAAGGAGGGATATTTTCTTCGTCAGCAATAGATTTCCGTAATTTACGTAGCTTGGCAAATAGTTTGCGATCATAATTACCACTATACGATTTACTTTGCTGACTACGCCCTTTCAGATTCTGTATTCGTGGAACAGCCAGTTTTAGCGAAACTTCGCCACGCAATATTGGGCGTGCCGCTTCTGTTAATTGTAATGCAGAATAATTGGCAATGTTTTGACTGATAAAGCCTAAATGAATAAGCTGCCGCAATACACTCACCCAATGTTCCTGACTTTGATCTTTACCAATACCATAAACCGGCAAATGATCATGTCTCATATCACGGATACGCTGATTATTCGCGCCTCTAAGCACTTCAACAATATAGCCAATACCAAAGCGCTGCCCAACCCGGTAAATACAAGAAAGCGCTTTTTGGGCATCCACCAAGCCATCATAATTTTTTGGTGGATCAAGACAGATATCACAGTTACCGCAAGGGGTTTGTTTGCTTTCACCAAAATAGTTCAATAACACCAGACGGCGGCAAGTTTGCGCTTCGGCAAAAGCCCCCATTGCATTGAGCTTATGCCGCTCAATATCCTGCTGTGTACCCACCTCTTTCTCTTCCAGACAGCGGCGAAGCCATACCATATCCGCGGGATCATAAAACAGCACCGCTTCCGCCGGCAGACCATCACGCCCGGCACGCCCGGTCTCCTGATAATAGGATTCGATATTACGTGGAATATTAAAATGAACCACAAACCGAACATTGGGTTTATTAATTCCCATACCAAATGCCACGGTTGCCACTACAACCTGCAAATCATCACGCTGAAATGCATCCTGCACCCGCGCACGCTGGCTATTATCCAACCCGGCATGGTATGGAGCAACACTCAAGCCACGTTTTTGTAAACGCTCTGATATCTCTTCAACTTTGCTGCGGCTGTTGCAGTACACAATGCCACTTTTACCTTTCTGACCGCGAATAAATAGCCACAGTTGATCTAATGGCTTGTATTTTTCTATCAAGGTGTAACGAATATTGGGCCGGTCAAAACTGCTGATATGGATAAGTGGATCATTAAGATTCAGTAGTCGGACAATATCATTGCGAGTCGTTTCATCCGCGGTGGCCGTCAACGCAATGACAGGTAATGCCGGAAAGCGTTGCCTGAGCTGCCCCAACGCCCGATATTCCGGTCGGAAATCATGGCCCCACTGTGAAATACAGTGAGCTTCATCCACAGCCAGCATTGCAGGTTGCCATTCCAGAAGTTGCTCAAGGAAGTTATCCATCATCAAACGCTCAGGGGCGATATACAGCAATTTAATCATGCCCTGACGGCAACGCCGGATCACATCAATCTGCTGTTCGCGGACCTGGGTTGAATTCAAGCAATCCGCCGCAACACCATTTGCCCGCAGTTGATCCACCTGATCTTTCATTAAAGAGATCAACGGCGAAACAACCAAAGTGACCCCTTCCTGTACCAGCGCCGGAATTTGGTAACACAATGATTTACCGCCACCAGTCGGCATAATGACTAAACAATCACGCCCTTCAAGAATGGTATTGATAACTTGTTGCTGGCCAGGCCGGAATTGCAGATAACCAAAGGTTTCCCGCAATACCTGCTCTGTCAGTGATATCGTATTAATGACCTCTGCGGTAGACACGCTTTTCCTCAATATTAAAAAATCACAGACGCTATGCAAAACGCCTGGGCATTATGCTATCTCACTCTCGAAATAATTACAGCATGTCATTGAACATCATCTCAATACAAAAACAGGTTTACTCAAAGGTTATAGCCGATCAAAAATTCTCTCCCAATTCACCTTACTCATCCCAATGCAGCACCATAACGTCCCATTTTTGCCTGCTATTTAAACAAAACTAGAGCAAATCCCTACACTTACACAGTTGTTAATGATAATAATTTGTATTAATGTTATCAAAATTGAATACCCCAAAAGTTACCTGTCTAAGGGAACCGGAATGAATACCTGGAAAAAAGAGACTTATATTCGAAAATTTCAGAATTAAGCGTACCGATTTGTTTCCAGTGTACAACGACTATGTTGGATATGATTTTTGATTATGAATAGGGATTGTTATCACCATGAGTTCACTGCATATTAACTCCGATAATCACACTCTGCACCTCAACGCAGAGAACTGGCTCTATGCCAATCGCCATCTGGTGACAAAAATATTACGTGAGCTATATCACGAAAAATTAATTAATCCTACCTACCATGGACAGCAGCAGTATTCTCTGACAATAGGTGGCTACCAATACCATTTTCAAGCGGAAACTTATCAGCTCGATCATATTGATATTGATACCGCTTCCGTAACCAAATTCAGGGATAATCAATCTCAGCCACTTGATGCTATTCAACTGATTATTGAGTTGCATCCGCTGTTGGAAATCCCGGAAAAAATGCTGCCGATTTATCTCGACGAGATATCCAGTACGCTCTACGGTCACGCTTTTAAATATCAGTACAACCGACTTACAGCCCAAGATTTAGCTTATGCCGATTATCAAGTCGTTGAAACGACAATGAGTGAAGGCCATCCAGTCTTTATTGCCAATAATGGCCGAATTGGTTTCGATGCCGATGATTATCAGCGTTATGCACCTGAAAGCGCCAGCCCCGTGACTTTAATCTGGATTGCGGTACATAAGAATAAAGCTATTTTCTCGGCATTATCCGATCTTTCATACCAACAATTAATAGAAGAAGAGCTAGGGAAATACCTGCCAGCCCAATTTGAACGCCATCTTAATATGTTGGGATTATGTCCATCAGATTATTATTTGATGCCTCTCCATCCCTGGCAATGGCAACACCGTATTGCTATCAGCTTTGCGGCAGATATTGCCAATAATCATATTGTTTATCTTGGAGAAGGCCATGATCGCTACCTCGCACAGCAATCTATCCGTACTTTCTTCAATATTACTCAACCGAAGAAGAACTACGTTAAGACCGCCCTCTCCGTGTTGAACATGGGCTTTATGCGTGGGCTCGATCCACACAGCATGGTCACAACCCCATCAGTCAACGAATGGCTCAGTAACTTAGTCCATAATGACAGTTTCTTCCAACAAAAGGGGTTTACCGTATTACGGGAACGTGCTGCTCTCGGTTATTTCAATAACTACTTTGAATCAGCCATTAAGAAGGACAGCCCCCATAAGAAAATGTTGTCAGCACTGTGGCGTGAAAGCCCAATGACGATGTTGCAGGATAACCAGCGCTTGATGACAATGGCTTCGTTGCTGCATGTCGATTATCAAGGTCATTCCGTCGTGGCAGCTTTGGTAAAGTGTTCTGGTTTAAATGCAGAAGAGTGGGTGTCACGTTATCTCGATGCTTACTTCTCGCCATTACTGCGCTCTTTCTTCACCTATGATCTGGTATTTATGCCACACGGCGAAAACCTGATGTTGGTATTGGATAATAACAGCCCGACAAAAATGTTGATGAAAGATATTGGTGAAGAAGTTGCTATTTTGAATGGTGATCTTCAACTGCCTGAAGAGATTAATTTCCTGCATGTCACTATCGAAGACGACATGAAAATTAACTACATCTTCCTTGATATTTTCGATTGTTTCTTCCGCTACCTGATTCCGCTGTTGCAAAAAGATCTTAATCTACCCGAAGAGCGTTTCTGGTTACTGGTTGCACGCTGTGTCCATAATTATCAGTCACAACATCTGCATCAGATTGAGAAATTCCGTAAGTTCGATCTGTTTAAGCAGGAATTTGTTCGTACTTGCCTGAATCGTCTGCAAATGGCGAATAATCAACAGATGATCGATCTTGACGACCGTGAAAAGAATCTCAAATTCGCCGGAACTTTAGTGAATCCACTATACGCTTTACGCCATGAATACTCGGTTACTCTTCATCAGGCCGAGCAGCAATAAATAAAAATATCAACATAGATATACCCTGGGGATGTAATGAATAATAAGAAAGTGATGTATCCGTTTTTGCGAAAGGATTCCATGATTAAAAAAACAACTCTTGCAATGACGATACAGTTAGTATTGATGGGAAATAGCTACGCAGTCGCGGAAAGTGCACAGAGCACAAGCGATAAAACCACTGCCCAAAATGACAAGATACTCGTCACCGCTTCACGAGCAGAACATGAAGGTGTGACCGAAGACACCGGGATGTACAATACCACGTCGATGGTCACCGCCACCGGTTTAAACCTCTCGGCGCGTGAAACGCCACAGACCGTCAGTGTCGTGACCAAACAACGTATGCTTGACGAAAATCTGGACAGTGTTAATCGCGTCATCGATAGCACAACCGGTATGAGCGTACGCCAGTTTGATAGTGATCGTTTTGGGTTTACTTCTCGTGGCATGTCCATCAATAACATCCTGCGTGATGGGGTTGCGACCTACTACGACACCCGCTTTAACTATGGCGACAATCTTCTGGATGCTGACCTGTTTGATCGTATCGAAGTGGTACGTGGAGCAGCCGGTTTGATGGTTGGTCCAGGCAATCCTTCGGCAGCCGTTAACCTGATTCGTAAACGTCCGACCCGTGATTTCCGTGGCGAACTCTCTGCCGGCGTGGGTTCTTGGGATAAATGGCGCACTGGCCTTGATCTCTCTGGCCCGTTAAATGACAGTGGCAACCTACGCGGGCGTTTCGTTACAGCCTATCAAGCGGCCAACTCTTTTATTGATCGCAATAACAACGAAAGATACCCGTTCTATGGCGTTCTTGAAGCAGATTTGACAGAAAATACCTTGCTGACTATAGGCGTTGATTATCAACGTAACCACACCCGCGGCGGTATGTTTGGTGGTTTGCCGATCTACTTTGCAGACGGCAGCAAAACAGACTATAAACGCAGCGACAGCTACGCACCTGATTGGGCTTTTTCAAAAGTTCGGACCTTCTCTACCTTTACCAGCCTGCAACATAACTTTGACAACGGCTGGAGTGTAAAAGGCACCTTTACTTATGATAATAACGCTCTGGACCAAAAAGTCCTGTGGGCAACAAGTTTTCCTAACCGTAGCACCAATATTGGTATGGTGCCAGGTAACATGACACTCATTGATGGCAGTCGCCGCCAGAAAAACTACGATCTACAAGTGAACGGTGACTACCGGTTGTTCAACCGTACTCATCATGTCAGCTTCGGTTTAAATCATCAGCAACAGGATTTCCAGAACGATTACTTCAACGCAACCTGTATGCTCAAGCGCAACTGCACCGGACTGGGTGACTTCACCTCTCCTGGCTGGCAATATCCTGAACCAGAGTGGAGTAATACGCGAACTTATGGCTCAAAAGGGCGTAATGAACAGACCGCAGGTTATGCAGCCACTCAGATTTCTCTGGCAGATCCATTGACCTTGATCCTTGGTGGTCGAGTAACCAGTTGGCAAACACGCGGTGATAATTTCAATACTCCACAAAATGCCAGCTATAGTGACGAATTTGTTCCTTACGGTGGACTGATCTACAACATTACTCAAGACTTGTCGGTTTACACCAGTTACACCGGAATATTCAACCCGGAAAGCCACCGTGACCGCAATAATAAATTGCTTGCCCCAGTGTCTGGACAAAACTATGAAGTGGGCCTAAAAGGTGTTGCCTTCGATAACAGTCTTGATTACTCACTGGCAGTCTTTGAAATCCGTCAAGATAACCTGCCATTAGTAGATAACAATGCACCGAGACTACCGGATCTCTCCATTCCTCGTTATACCGTGGATGGCACCAAAACTCGCGGGTTTGAAGCAGAAATCAGTGGTCAACTGACGGATAATTGGCGTCTTTATACTGGTTACACACAATTCCGAGCAGTAGATCCTAATGGTGTGCGAATCAATTCCAATACGCCAAACAGGCTGTTTAAACTGTTTACCACCTACACCCTGCCAGGTGCGATGAGCAATCTGACCATCGGTGGTGGTGTTAACTGGCAGGATAAAACCTGGTTAACAGTTGATGGGCCGGGGAAAACATCAATGCAAGCGAAGCAAGACAGTTTCGCGGTGGTTAACCTGATGAGCCGTTATCAATTCACACCGGATCTCTCTTTGACGGTTAACCTGAATAACGTCTTTGATAAGACCTACTACACCCAGTTCGGCCAATATTCTCAGTATTACTTTGGCGCACCTCGCAACATTGAAGCGATCTTGCGTTATAAGTTCTGAGTTTAAAGTCATAATGACACTGCGGACGGCAAACCTTATGTTTCTATTTATTTGAAGGAAAACAAAATAATGAAATTGAAGCGTTACAAAAGGTTTGCCGTATTGGTGCTGTTGGTCAGTCTGCTGGCTGGCTGTGATAAGCCAGCCAGAACAGACAATATATCGTCAGACAAGCCCGGTTATCCTAAAGAAATAACTACCGCATTGGGTACAGCGGTGATTCCACATCACCCCCAACGTGTTGTTGTCTTGGGTGCAGGAGCGGAAGATATCGTACTGGATCTTGGCATCGTTCCTGTCGGTATCGAATCCCACCGTTGGGGCGGGGATGAACAGGGCTATCTGCCGTGGTTTAAACAAGCGATACAGCAGCGTGGCGAGACTTTGCCAACTGTGATAGATATGTACCCCGAATTAGACATTGAGAAGGTAATTAGTCTTAAGCCGGATCTGATTGTGGCAACCCAATCAGGCATCACCCAAGAAATTTATGACCATTTATCATATTTCGCCCCAGTGATCGCTTATCCATCTGCCCCTTGGCTCACGACACCACAACAGCAGATTGAATTAATTGCTCGTGCGCTAGATAAACAGCCGCAAGGGGAGCAACTCGCTACTGAACTGGATGCCATATTGCGCGAATCAGGTAATACCATCCCGCATATCAGTGGCTACACTTTCGCCTATATCAAAGCGGGTATCAGCAGTAACATGCTATCGGTATACGTCAAAGGCGATCCACGCGTCGATACCTTAGTCCATCTTGGTTTAACGCTACTGCCATCGGTCAGCACACTGGCCGATCCCTTCGGCAGTTTCGCCGCCAATATTGGACTGGAAAATGCGGATTATCTTAATGGCGCTGATATCTTAGTGACTTGGTTCAATAATGAACAAGAACGTAAAGCAGTGGAGGCACAGCCGTTATTTCAATCCATCCGAGCTGTACATCAGGGAGGTTATATCCCGCTAACTGACCAATCATTGGTCGTTGCTATGTCTTACGGTACACCGCTCAGCTTACGCTGGGGTTTATCACAATTTATGCCAGTGCTGGCAGAGGCAATTAAATCATCATGACAAATCCTAAACGCCGATCCCTACTGCTACTTGGCTTGGGTCTCATGATACTGCTGACCTTCATTTGTATTATTGCCAGCCTGAGTCTGGGCGCAAAAATGTTACCACTATCAACCATATGGCATCACTATTGGTTAAGTGACAGTGGTAGCTATAGCGATCTGGTCATCAATGCCCGCAAACCACGTACGTTAATTGGCATCATGGCCGGTGCAGCACTGGCGCTTTCCGGTGCCGTAACACAGGGATTGCTGCGTAATCCACTCGCCGAACCGGGCTTACTGGGCGTTAACGCCGGTGCTGCTACGGTGGTCGTCAGTTTCTCTTTCATACCCATACTGAATGAACTTCCACGCTTCTGGACAGCATTTATTGGCGCAAGTCTAGCTACATTGCTGTTCTACCTGCTCAGTGGAGGACAACGTAATAGCAATCCAGCACGCATGGTATTGACTGGTGCTGCCATTAACGCCTGTCTATTTGCTTTTGTGCAAGGTTTCGTATTAATGAATGCGCATGTACTGGATAGTTACCGCTTCTGGACTATTGGATCGCTTAGCGCAATGTCTCTGGCGGAAGCGAGTTCACTGATACCCTATCTACTATTCGCCTTGATATTGACTCTTTCACTCGGCGCTTCCCTGAATGTGATGGTGTTTGGTGAAGGCATCGCCAGTTCACTTGGCGCCAATGTTGCCCGCACCCGCGTGTTGTCGCTTATTACTGCTACTATGCTGGCGGCAGTGGCTACCGCTATGGCAGGCCCCATTGCCTTTATTGGCTTGGCTGCCCCCCACTTGATGCGGGCTTTAGTTGGCAGCGATTTCCGCTGGCTACTACCCTATTGCCTATTCGCCGGGCCTTGCCTGTTGCTCACTTCCGATATCCTGGCGCGGTTGGTGATAGCACCCGGAGAGATCATGGTGGGAATTATCACCGCAGGAATCGGTGGACCATTGCTCTATCTGGTTATTAAAACCTATCGTGGAGTTAATTATGTCGCAGATTAACCTATCCAGACCGGCAAAAATTCGAACCTTCATGTTAGGAACTGCTGTTTTTGTTGTACCTCCACAACAGACCCGAAGAGCCATCTTATTGATGTTGTTACTGCTCGCAGTGCTGTTTTATCTCTCTCTAGTATTGGGTAAGCAAGGTATCGATAATCCCTGGCTAGCAACTTCAACTCCTTATCAGGAATTTATTCTCACACAGCTACGTTTACCCCGCGCATTAGTGGCTATCGGGGCGGGCGCAACACTGGCACTCTCAGGTTCACTTTTTCAACTAACAACCCGTAACGCACTCGGTAGCCCCGATATTATCGGCGTGAATGCCGGTGCTGCCGCAGGGATCGTCACCACACTGATCATCTGGCCTGGAGTTCTCCCCGTTGCTTTAGGTGCACTGCTAGGAGCCAGCTTTGCAGTACTACTGGTATACGCAGGAAACATTAGCGGCTCCGGGCAAATGCAGACAACCAGGATTGTCATCTCTGGAATTGCTATCGCCGCCCTTTGCATGGCATTTGTTAATTTTGCTATATCGAATGTGCGCCTTGAGCAGGCGCAACAACTTGCTTCGCTGCTGCACGGTAGCCTCGCCAACCGGCGCTGGCAAGATGTTGAGTTAATTTATGGAACGATAATACTGTTTGTTCCGCCTCTACTCTGGCTAGGACGGCAATTGAACTACGTTAATCTGGGCTATGAAGTTGCTAATACGCTCGGTGTGCCAGTACGTATCATTCAGCTTATGAGTTTGTCACTGGCGGTCATACTAGCCTCAATGGCGGTATTGGTTGTCGGGCCAGTGGCTTTTATCGCACTTTCTGCTCCACAAATCGCCCGCCGCTTGGTACGGGCCAAAGGCACCGCGCTGTCCTGCTCAGCACTGGTGGGAGCATTACTACTGCTCGCTTCCGATTTAATGACTTTGCTACTTCCTACTTCGGCACGTCTGCCAATAGGAGTTATCACCGCAGGGGTAGGCGGTGTCTATTTGATGTATTTGCTGTACGCTGAATTAAGGAGAACAAAGTCATGTCATTCGATATGAATTCCTCAACCACCACCTCACGACTAACAGCCCAAGCGCTTTCGCTAGCATACGGCAAGAAAACGATTGTTGAGTGTCTGGATATTTCTATTCGTGATGGTGAATTCAGCGTCATCATTGGCCCAAATGGTTGTGGAAAATCGACACTACTACGCGCCATTAGCCGAGGTATAACTCCACAGCACGGTGAAATCCTGCTTGATGGGAACAATATTCAACATTACAAACCAAAAACGGTAGCACGTGAGCTATCTCTGCTAACACAAGGGGCAATCATCACCGAAGCGTTGACCGTATACGATTTGGTTTCACGTGGACGTTACGCTCATCAATCCTTTTTACGACAGTGGTCAGCAGAAGATGAGCGAGCAGTTAACGACGCTTTACATGCGGTCGAACTCCAGGAGATGTCGCAACGGTTAGTGAATGAGCTTTCCGGTGGTCAGCGCCAACGCACTTGGTTTGCTATGACATTGGCACAACAAACACCCATTGTACTGTTAGATGAACCAACCACTTATCTGGACATCACCCATCAGATTGAAATGCTCGATCTTTGCCAACGTTTACATTTACAGGGAAAAACGTTGGTGCTGGTACTACACGATATTAACCTGGCACTACGTTACGCCTCACATTTAATCATGATGAAAAATGGCAAAATTTACGCCGAAGGTATGCCAGAAGAGATTATCAATGAGCAGAGTATCGCTGATGTGTTTGGTCTAGCCTGCCGTATTATTTGCGATCCAGAATCTGGTAAGCCTTTGATTATCCCAAGATACAATCCTATCTGAACGGGAAATGAGCTGCCTATGATTTTGCCGTATTAACAAGCAATATAGGCACCCAAAAGATTTACTACTTGATAATGACAATGGTAATGATAATAATTATCATAATTATATTTACAATGATTAGTCATATGTAAGATACTACAATCAGGTGGTATGGACATGTAAGCAGGGAGTTGGTGGTGTCAGAGACAAAGCATTCAATTACACCTTTAACCACAGTGGTAATTGAAGATATCATTCAGTTATTTGAACAAACGTTTAGCCATTTTTCTGCCACCATGAAAATAAATGCAGATAATATCCCTACTACCAGCATGAATTTCCCTCAGTGGTCAGACACAAGGAAATTTCCAGTATTAATTCAGCGCTATCAAGATGAATATTACGGTGACAACGATATAAAACCTAGCCAGAAAGCCCTATATTCCTTATGGACACAATGGTATTTTGGTTTAGTTATTCCCCCAATGATGTTAATGTTGCTGGAATATCCACAAGCAGTGGATACCCATTACAATCTTTTTCAGGTTGAATTCCATGATAGCGGCAGGCCAGATATTTTTTACTATAATTTGACCTGGCTGAATGAGGCACCTTCATCATTACTCCATCGCCACTATTCTCTCTTGGATCGCCATATTATTCCCGTATGCGAAAAGATTGAATCATATCAAGGGATAAATAGACGTCTCCTGTGGAATAATATTGGTTATCTTATGTATTGGTATCTTGTAGAATTCAGCACAAGAATAAATAGCAAGTTATATCAAGAAATTATAAATGGTCTTTTTATGGAACCACAATTACCTGATGGTAGAGATAACCCCCTTTACCGTACTGTTATTTTACGGCATAACAATATGCAGCGTCGCAGTTGTTGCCAGAGAAATAAACTACCTGGCGTCGATAATTGCCATGATTGCCCTTTGGAATCCAAAGTAGAAAACAAACATTAACATTCTATTCTATAACTTTTAATTTTTATCTGCTTAGGTAGAAAGAGATTATTATGATTTAATCGCGCTATTATTCAACAGTCATTTACTCTAACCCAATATTACACATAATAAAATCAATTATGTTGGGAAATAACCAAATTACAACCTATATATGAAATAACAAGGACATATAATGTACGGAGATGCTCTGCTATTAAACCATCCACTCACGGAAGATAGTCATATAACGGAAAAAGATTTTTCCAGATATTTCTTAAATATGCATAGTGCTGGAGACTATCTTGATGACGCCTATAATGTCATTACCAGAATAAAGAAAATACTACAGCGGGTAGATAGACCTTTCAGTGGGATATTACCCCATGAACTATCCCCGCTATTTTCTAAAGTGAATTTAGATCTTCCTCTGACCTCGTTAAACCAGGCCTTAGATGAGCTACAGCAACTTTATCTTAAAGATGCTGTTTATTTTCATCATCCAAAATATGTTGCTCATCTTAACTGTCCACTGGTATTACCCGCTGTTCTGGCTGAAACCATTATTGGCGCGATTAATTCTTCATTGGATACCTGGGATCAAAGCGCTGGCGGGACACTAATAGAGCAAAAAGTTCTCGACTGGACACGAGATAAAATGGCATTGGGCACAAATGCCGATGGTATCTTTACTAGTGGCGGTACCCAATCAAATCTGATGGCAATACTACTTGCGCGGGACCACTTTTGTCACCAGCGCGATCCTGAACATAAAAATCAGTTACATGGTCTGCCGACAGATTTCCATAAACTGCGTATTTTTACCTCGACAGTCAGCCACTTCAGTACACAAAAAGCCGCTGCTATCCTTGGTTTGGGATATAACGCCGTTATCTCTGTTCCTCATGACAGTGAGTTCCGCATGGACCCTCAATCATTGGAACAAAGCATTAACCAATGCATCGAACAGGGCAACATTCCTTTTGCCATTGTTGCTACGACAGGTACCACAGATTTCGGCAGTATTGACCCACTTCATCCTATCGCGGCTATCGCTAAACAGTATAGTATCTGGCTACATGTGGATGCGGCATACGGATGCGGTTTACTGGTTTCGCCTCGCCGCGCTCATCTACTGGAAGGCATTAATTTGGCAGATTCTGTCACTGTGGATTACCATAAGTCATTCTTCCAACCCGTTAGTTGTAGTGCTTTCTTCGTCAAAAATAAGCAGCATTTATCCCATTTGACTTATCATGCCGAATATTTAAATCCACTCAGTGCCTCACAAGAGGGTACACCTAATCTGGTCAATAAAAGTATCCAGACAACGCGTCGTTTTGATGCATTGAAAATGTGGCTGACATTACGAATTATGGGTGCAAAACGACTCGGACAAGCTTTTGATAAAGTGGTCGATACTGCTCAGGATGCCTATCGATTAATGGCACAGAATCCCTATTTTGAACTTATTCATTATCCAGAATTAAGTACTTTGGTTTTCCGTTTTATTCCTAAACAAAAATTACCTGATGCAGATATTGATGCCATCAATGCAGCCATTCGTAAGGCACTATTCCGTGAAGGTAATACCGTTATTGCAGGTACCAAAGTCAATGGCAGACAATATTTAAAATTTACTTTCCTTAATCCAGCAACGAGCCAACAACACAGGGCTAACGCATCAAAGCTCATTATATAAACAAACTCAAGGATTCGAATAAATAATCATCATTTAAACAACAGAGCCTGCGTTTATTTTCCATGCTTAACTTACGGGA
>NZ_JBHFKT010000061.1:0-16326 GCF_042879335.1 Photorhabdus sp. RM96S
GCATCGCCACCCGTTATGAAAAGACAGCAAGAAATTATATCGCTATGGTGAAATTAGGTTGTATCCGCTTATTTCTTAAGGTCATTATTTAATTGAGGGACACAACCTAGCCATCTATTAGTACCTATCCGAATGGTGGATGATGCAGGAAAGCATGATGTAGCTCAACGGCTCCAACAGCGGGTAACTGCTATCATGCGCTATGCTGTACAAAATGACATTATCGACAGTAATCCGGCTATAGATATGGCCGGGGCGCTGACCATGCCTAAAACTAAACATTATCCTGCATTGCCATCCAATTGCTTTCCTGAATTATTGGAACGTATAAGTCATTACCGTGGCAGGAAAATTACACGTTTAGCGGTGGTACTGACTTTACTCACTTTTGTGCGTTCTAGTGAGTTACGTTTTGCACGATGGGATGAAATTGACTTTAATAGTTCAGTGTGGGAGATACCTGGTCAACGAAATCCAATCGAAGGAGTTCGTTATTCTTACCGTGGCATGAAAATGAAATCAGCCCATATTGTGCCGTTGAGTAATCAGGCAATAGATATCTTACAGCAACTTAAAGAGCTTAGTGGGGACAATGAACGGCTTTTTCCCGGCGACCATGATCCTAATAAAGTTATGAGTGAAAATACGGTAAATAATGCATTACGAGTGATGGGATATGATACAAAAACGGAAGTATGCGGGCATGGTTTCAGAGCGATGGCTTGTAGCGCTTTAGTTGAATCAGGGCTATGGTCAAAAGATGCAGTTGAAAGACAAATGAGCCACACAGAGCGTAATGGTGTCCGAGCTGCTTATATCCATACATCTGAACATTTGGAGGAACGGCGATTAATGATACAATGGTGGGCGGATTATTTGGATCAATGTAAAAAAGAATTTATTGCTCCTTACGTTTTCTCAAAGAAAAATAGTAAATAGTCATATAAAAACACATTAATTCACTGTGTAAGAAAGCCCACTTTGAATAGTGGGCAATAGATGTCTTGAGTTAATAATGTTTTTTTAAGAATTATAAAGTCTCTCTGGTATGGATATTTTAATGCCGTTATTTTCATAACGGGAAGGCCAGATAATTTCAGGCGGAACTCCTAACGCATCAGAAATAATTCTTTCTCCTTTAGGCCAGTGGCGTGTCAGTGCATTTGCTAGTGTGGATGAAGCCAGTCCAACGCTCCTTGATAAAGCGGCTAATGTTATTCCTTTCTTTTTCAGTCCGGCAATAATATCGGCTGGATGCCAATCCTGTTGAATCATATTTTATATTTTCCTGAGTGGTGACATAAAATAATTATCCTTTCATGGACTCTATCTGTAAATAGTTAAAGTTAAAAAATACCATTATTTTATTATTTCCCCCGTTTAAATAAAACTCCCCCATTGATTACCCATTTTATTTTTCTTTAAATAAAGAGAAGATGATTTTCTTATTATAAAATAATGTGAGTACTCTATTGGACGTTAATAAATGGGATGGTGTTAAGCATACATTATGAATGAATTAAATAGCTCTATACCGACAGAAGGAAAATACCTACTCTTCCCCCATTTTGTCCCCCACGATATATGGATTTTTATTGCCCCCACATTGATATTATTAAAATCGCTTAAAGCCAGACAGAATAAGGGTTTCACGTGCTTCCCCCATTTAGGTGAGCTTAATAAGTGGTAAGTGGGGAGCATTGCTGGATTTTTGACAATATCCCCCACATTTACCATTTATTCCCCCATATTAGAGTGGCGTTGATTAATGCGGATATCTTCACCCAACACGGTCAATAATCCATCATTTTCCAGTTTGTCCAGCTAGCGGCTGAATTTCTTTGATACATCAATGCTTTTCGCTCGTAAGTCATCCCGCACCTGTGATTTTGTGCAGGAATCGCTTTGGGCTGTTCGGTTACGAATAGATTCCCATAGTGCCAGATGATTGCCTGACAGACGCCGGACATGGGCCAGTGCCATATCACCAGCTGCGGCATCCTGCGGTTGTCTGGGCTGATCTGACAACACCAGAGAGGTAATCTCTTCGCCGTCTTCATCAATACAAATGCTGACCGGATGCAAGTCATAAGCGACTTGTGGCGGTTCATCAGCATCTTTCATTTTGGTACAGCTTAATATCAGCGCTTCTTTATCATTTTCACGGCGGATATTAAACTCCGCATCCAGTGCTGCCCGAAAGGCGCTGGAGCCTCTTGCGCCTTTATCTTGGTCTTTGCCGGAATGGTGCACAACAAGCACGGTGGCATTTGTTTTGGCTTTGATATAGTCGCAACCCTGAATAAATGCGCCCATATCTTTAGCGGTGTTTTCGTCCGAGCCGCCAAAACAGCGGGCGAGGGTGTCCAGTACAATCAGACGGACAAGCAATCCGGTTTCCTGTTCGACATCTTTCGCTGCACAAATCACTTGCTCAGCACTTTCCTGACTAGCAGGAAACACCGGGCAGTCTATACGGTAAAGGGCATCTATCGGGCTGTTATCGTTCAGGCTGCTTTCCCATGCCCGGATACGACGCGGAACTCCCAGACCACCTTCACCGACCACATAAACCACCGCTCCCCGATTGACGCGTTTACCTGCCCATGCTCTACCCGTGGCGATATGACATGCCCAGGACACCGCCAAAAAAGATTTATAAGAACCACTGGGGCCGTAAATACTGGCTAAGGCGTTACTGGGCAAATGACCTTTGATCAGATAATCCTGATGAGTATCAAAGCCCTCAGAACCTCTGCGTAAAGGTAATGATGTGCTGTAGGTCGTGGGGAGACGAGTCACAGAAAGGGAACCGGTGATTTTACCGGTCTGGTGATAAAAGGCTGCTCGGGTTGCTTCATCACCATATTGCTTACGGTAATCATCCCAGTCAGCTTGATAGTCTGTTGGTGGCAGTGCAACCTTTCCCTGTATTGCATTCGCGGCCTGTTCTGCCTTAATTTTTCCTGTGTTTTTTTCATCTGCATCAACATCATTATCCCCTGCGATAATAAAAACACCTTGCGGATGTTGCGCTTTAAGCGCTTTTGCTACATTGAGCAGGTTATTAGCGGAAATGGCGGCATAGATTGTACTGTTTCGGCTAATAACGGCCAGTGATAAACCAGTGGCATAACCTTCTGTGATGATAATGTCATCATAAGAATCGGGTTCATGGACAACAGCAAAAGCCCCTTTTAACTGACTGCCGGGTAATAATCGCTTGCTGCCGTCAGGGTGAATCAATTGGGCACCGCAATATCCTCCTGCAATATTAACTAGTGGTAACACCAGTGTATTTTCTGGAAAAATCACATTGCCTGTTTTTTGACAGTAAGCCGGTGGGAACAAAAAAACACGTTCAGCTAAACTCTTGCGAATTAAATAAGGGCTCGCGCCCTTAATACACTGATTTAATAACGAATTGACCCGTTCAGCAATCGGCACTTGAATAACAGAGGCTTTTTTCTGGCTGGCGCCGTTGACGGGAGTTCTGACAACTCAGATATCCACCTTGCCGCCTCAATTAATTGACAACCTTTAAATTTTGCCAATAAATCCAGTCCATCTCCATGACCGCATTTAGCCCGATTACAAATCCATGTACCATTACCGTTTTTATCATCAAATCGGAACCGGTCTTTCCCACCGCACATGGGACAAGGCCCATGACGATTATTGGCGGGCACAACAATGCCTGCCTGAGACAGGATCGCGGGCCAGCGGTGGCAGGATTGCCGGACAATATCAGAAATGAAGGAGGGCATGGCTTTCCTCCTCTGTGGTTTCTCCAACCAGCATTTTACTGAGCAGTTCAATACGTTCCCATAAAACGAAAGTCAGGATTTCCTTAAATGCGAGATTATTTTGCTCAATAATACTGTTGATAAGTGCCCGGCAATGGTCGAGTACTTCTTCTGAGTTTTCAGGGCGGTAATCATGCATAAAACACCCCTGCCAGAGAAAAAGCCTTAGAACGGGAGAATAGTGGACATTGTAGACAAGATAGCCAGAGTTGAGATAGCAAGTAGAAATGATGAGGGGTTGTAGCCATAAAATGGCCTCCGGTAAGTAGTACTTATAACTACCACCTGAGCTGCAAATCTCATTGGTGGTAGCCCAAACGGAGTTTGCAGTACCGGCCTTACTGGACACCGGCCAGCCCAAAGGCTGCCCCGCCTGAGCCACCATTGACTGATGTATATAGCAGTAATAACAATACTGAATATAATACAGGTGTGCTAAGGCCGTAATACCAAAGAAAATTGGCATCGACAGTAAGGAGTACGGGCTGCAAATCCCGGCTGCGGATTTTGCCGCAGCGCGTGAACTATACCTCAGTAATTTACTGATTATCAACTTATAATTAAGGTTAAAAGCCTCATTCAGACTCATCCCTGTGTTTCCTCGCGGTTGTTGATTTTATTGATAATCCATTCATCAATTTCTTTTTCTACCCATGCTACTGAGCGTGCTCCCAGACTGACAGATTTAGGGAATTCCCCTTGCTGCATCAAATGGTAAATCCATGATTTCTTTAAACCGACTTTTTTCATGACATCCGCCAGACGTATTAAGGTTGTCTCTGCCATTTCTCAATCCTCCTTTTGACTGTAAACTCGTTCAACATAACGCCCGCGACCATCACCATGACCTAAATCCATTGAGACTAAAGCCCTGGCTTCCTGACGAGTAAAATCGCTTTCTTGGTAAAACCTCAGCGCATCCTGTGCCCATGCGTAGCGCAAACTGTGTGGGGCATAACAGCCGGTTAATCCCAGATGAGCGGTATGGGCACGCCAGTAGTTCATCGCTCGTTTGAGATCGGGTTTATCAATCAGCCTGCCGCCGCGCTGTTCTGCAATTTCAATGGCTTTATCAACCGCTTTTTTCACTGCGTCCACATCCAGTACACGAGTTTGTCTGGGGCGGCCGCCTTTAGTACCAAAAACTACATGAAGCTTAGGCTCTGGCTGATTAAGCTGTTTTTTCCAGCTTTTCAGCGAAGCACAACACTGAACGGCTTCCTGAGAACGTAGCCCCATCAAACGGGTAAGTTGGAGGATGATTGCCAGTCCGGCATCGTATTTTGCTGCTTTCTGATAAATTGTCTGAAAAAGCACATCAGGAATGGCTTGTTTTGTCCCTGCACGACTGGCGCCACTCAGTCCCAATGCCTGATTACTCAATCGGGGAGAGGTACTTAACTTTGTCCGGCCTGCCAGAAGAAAGATATGGCGGAGCGCCGACATTTCATTTTGCAGGGTGCGTTTGGCTATGCCCTGAGACAGTCGGGCATGGATATAACTTTCAATGTGTTTGGTCTTTAAATAGTTGAGGCTTTTCACCTGAATATTCAGTTTCAACAAAAACTCACCTAGCCGCCTCGCTATCCGAATGCGGTCATGACAGGTTTTATGACTGCCTCCAGCCTGCCGGGCAAAGGTCTGCATTTCCCTGACTAATCGACTCATATCACTCCTTATTTTTCACCTGATAACATTAAATCTCTGGCGCGCGACAGTTCTGACAAAACAGGGGTTATCTGCTTTGCCCTTGAACGATACCTGTGCGCCAGAGTGAACGCTGTTGAGGTATTGTGGGGTATCGGTTGGAGTACGCTGTACTACCGCCTGCATAGGCAGGTTATCCCCTCTGGCAAAAGCCAGCCTCGGTATCGTCAAGCTCTCCTTTTTGATGGTGTTTTAATCTTAATTAGCAGTGACAGAAGCACTGATTTGTTGAGCAGGCATACGCCTGTAAATGTGGATGTTACCTTTATGCGGCGGCGTCACTTTCAGCGGTAAACCGGCGAAAAGTGACGCCTGAACATCGGAGTCAGTAAACAGAAGCAGGGCAGGTGCTTGCTGATGCCTGATGGCATAGCAAAGTGTTGCCCGTAGTAGTGTAAAACTGTCGCAATATGCTGATATTGAGAAATAACCTACCTGACCGCCTGATAACTCAGGCAGCAGTTAGTTAAGGTGTGAGCCAAGCAAACCGGATGCTTTAGCTTACGTAAATGAAATGAGGCTAAACTCGTGGCTTAATCTCATTAGAGCGAAAGGCAGTTAAAGCTGTCCTGTCTGACGCTTGGATATAAGAAGAACTCGCTTCCTCTGGGATAGAAGACCCGTGAGTGAGTTAAATGTATAAATGCACCTTCATCGCTTTCATTTCGCGATCCCCACTCTCAAAGGATAAGCGGGGTTATCAGCCTCATGCTATCTGACGGCCTTCTCTTTTCAGATCAGGGAGAATTTTAGGTATGGTCGCTCGAAAGCGCTTCTTCACAGACCTTTTAGAAGCATTGAGTGCTGTCAATGGCAGCAATAGCGGATCACTCGAAAGCGTTTCCTCACAGATCCCTCGGAAACATTGGCGGCTGTCGATGACAGCAATTAAGTGTAACAAGGTTAGCGCAGGATGTAACACGTAGCAATAGGGAACAGATAATTTAATCAGTTAGTTAGACTATTGATTAGATACGCTGACGAAATCAGCTTACTGATGACTATAACATGGGCATTTTCTAGCTGACGCGCTATGCTTGTCCTCTCTTAGTTGACTTGTTAAAAAATTTAACAAGTCAACTAAGAGAATTGGAAGAATACGGAGTTATCTTGTATCTCAAATGAAATAAAGTCACACCATATCTGTTGTATTAATTTTTCATTTAAATTTAATTAGTTACATGAAATAGTAGTAAGTAATTTTTTGTTTGGGGGCATAAAAAGGGGCATCATAATAATGTTTTTTAATAAATTTGTTTAAAAACAATATGTTACTTTATTATTCGAGTCCGGCCTTCCCATTTGGCCTTCCAAAGACGTCCATAAACTTCCATAATTACCTTAAAAAACAACAAATTACTTCGTTTCTGAGTCTATAATTGTCCATTTGTATCCGTTGACATCCATGATATTTGGGGGGCAGTTCTTTTCGATAATGAGTTGACCCCCAAATTATGCCTTTAACAGACATGGAAGCTCGTGTGGCAAAGCCCTGTGAAAAAGAATACAAACTTTACTGATGTACAAGGTTTGTATCTGCTCATTAAACCCAGTGGCTCAAAACGCTGGTATCTGAAATATCGGTTTGCGGGTAAAGAAAACCGGATTACTTTAGGGGAATATCCTCAAGTAACACTAGGGAAAGCTAGAGAGCAACGCGATAGTATTAAGATAATTATCCGCAATCATCAGTCACAGTAAAAAAGAGAAGTAGAAAAACAAGAGGCGATTGCCGAAACCTTAACGTTTGAAAAAGTGGCTAGAGATTGGCATAGTAGTAATAAGCGTTGGTCGATTGGAACTCGCTTCCAGACAACAACACTGGGCAGCCGTTATCGAGGTTCAGAAACAGAGCGGGCTGACGGTCACAGCATTTTGTCAGCACCGTGAGATTAATCTGGCCACGTTTTACTATTGGGCAAAAAAACTCCGGCAACAACGCGAGCCCCAACGTCTTCATCCGGTTGTGCCACCGGACACACCGTCACGTTCTGCTGCTCAATGAGCTCTGGGCTGAGTTGCCGGCAGGCTTATCCACTGGGCAGATCCGGCACTGGATTGAGGCGCTGCAATGATCCCGGTCGGCGCGATTTATCTGGTGTCTGGTCATGCTGACATGCGAAAATCCATCGACGGGCTGGCGGGTATGGTTGACGCACTCGGTCTGGAGCCGCTCAGTGAAGCCGGGTTTATTTTCTGCAATCGTCAGCGCGATATGTTGTGATCAATAAAAATTGGTCACTAACTTAGAGTTTTCCTAAAATAATCGTTCTGATTCGTTGGGTATCAACCCATTGTTGTACCGATGGGGATGAGGCTGGCTATAATAACCCGTTGTATAATTTGTGATTGAGCGAAAGGCTTCTCTAAAATCTGAATATCCTTCTTCAAGAACCTATTCACTTTTTAAACTCCTGAAAAAGCGCTCCATTGGGCTATTATCCCAGCAATTGCCTCGGTGGCTCAGGCTTTGTTTGATGCCATAACGCCACAATAACCGTCTGAATACTTTGCTGGTATAGTGACTGCCTTGATCACTGTGAGACATCACTTTCGGTCTGGTTGGTCGCCGGAGAAAAAATTAATTATTCCGCACAGGACAGCGACCTTTTAACAGCCATCGAATTCAGATCTGACGCGGCTTCGCGGGATGACAGTCGTGAAAAATTTACCCCTGCACAGAGCCTGATTTACACCCGCCGACGTGCAGAACTGGCTGCACAGTAGTGCGCAAATAAATCCCCGAAAATCCTGCTATTTTTAATGAAAAAAACCATGTATCCATCAGGTGCATGGTTTTGCATGCGTTTTTCTGTCCCTGCATCCCCCGCCAGTGCCAGCATTGGTGCGGTCTGGGGCTGTTCATGCACCTGCATTAAAATCGCCTCATGAAGCAGGCTGGTGTGACGGGGAAAGCATTGCGCACAGACGGTTGTAAAAAATAGTTATTAAAGGCGATTCAAAAAAGTTTTTCTGAATCAATCTATTTATTTGATACATAAAAAGTAAATTGTACTTTTTGTGATTTTTCAGACAACTTTAAACTGCTCAACTTGTGAGCTTTCTGTCTATGTAATACAAATGGGAGAATTTTCATTGTAAGTGCGTTTAAGTAAGGAGAGCTACATGAAGTTTTCTGAAGCGTTTAAAATGGAATGCCAGCAAGTAAGTTTAGATTTTATCGATATCCCCTTAGATACTGATTTGCAATTTTTTATAGATCCCACATCTATTCGAGCGTTAAAAACTAACTGGGGAAATAGCCTTGAAAGATTAGTTCAAGATTATTTTTCAGATGTTATGGCAAGTATAAAAAATGGAGATCTTAAAAGAGCAGGGGTTTTATTATCATCTTTAAGGGAGTCCAATTCTTTTCATCTTGGTTATTCTGCAAAGAAATCCTCAGGGAAAGCTTTAGGTGAAAAAACGGCTCAGCTAATTCTAGAGTCTTTGAAACAGAGTAAGGCTGCTCAGTCAGGCTTGCTTCAAGATCTTGAGGATACAGCATTAACTATAAAGGGAATTGCATCTGACAGGATCTCAGACTCTGTTTGTAATATGCTGAAACTACCATTTATAGAATATACACAAAAAATTTGTGAATTTTATAATGTGGGAATGTCTGAAGTTTCCGGTGTCCGTTTGTGGGATCCTATTAATGAGCGTTGGTGTAAAAAAACATTCAAACTCCCTGTACACAATGGTGAAGAGGTTATACTTATACCAAAGGTATTGGCGAGAGAGAGGATAGCTTATTCACATTCGTCATTTTATCGAAAGTATATTATTCCAGAAATCAAAACTGAGCATCTTAAGGCTGGCTCTGCGCTTGTAACTCTTTTAAGAGGAAAACCAGCGGTAACAGCTAAAAGGATTATTGAAGAATTTGGACAGTCGAAGGAGTTTATTGAGGAGCAGATAGTAAAATATCCTGACACGATAAAGCAATATAAAGAAGAGCTTTTACTTTCACTACCCTCTCCACTTCCACATAAACGTTTCGACGATTCAAAAGATTCTGTTACGGGGCCACTAGCTTCTGATGTAGAAAATCTCAAGGCTGCAATAAGTAACAGTGACTACCATTTATATGTTGAAAGCATAAAAAAATTGCTTCTGACTATATTTTATCCATCTCTTTTCTATCCATGCTTGATCAGAAATGATATCCATGATTATAGTTTTACAATGATGAATGAATCGCGTGCAGGATTCTTTTTTGATTTTTCTGTTTTTGAAATTTTATCAGATAAAATTCTAGTAAATATTGTAATGTCAAGTGTTAGTATTAATGGTGAATATCTAGAAAGTCTCGTTTGCGAAATGGGTGATATTGGGACATCAGTGTGCTTGCTGGTCTGCTGCGAAGCAACTAAAGGGTTACAAAAAGATAAGTTAAAGGAGTTGGCTAAAAAAGAAGGGAGGTACATCTTTATTATAAATAACGCAACCATTGATAGCATTCTCGAAGAGTATTTGAATATTGGTGAGCAGCATTTCAATGCGCTGCGTGATAAATTTAAAGATCTTAATTGAATATGTAAACGGTGGTCGCTTGTCACCACCGTATTTGCTCTTATTTGTATGAATTCATAATTAACTCACCCCAACAAAACATTAATTAATAATGGATCATAGTATCGTGCATGAGCATAAATTATGATTGACTTAAATACCATGTTTATAATTTTGTTATTTGTTGATTATGACCCTCAACTTAACGCCAGTTACCTCATCAATGTAGGCTGCCGTGGCACCCAGAATAGTTAATTGCGCATTAGAAATTAGAGATTTTGATATTGCGGGCTGAACGATAGCAACACCTAACTTAAAATCTGAATATCTGGCAATTTTGGCTAGGTAAATTAAGTCTTCAAATTTACCTTTGTCTATTCGGGATGTTTTTCCCTGATTAAGTCTTGTGCGCTCTCTTTCTATTAAACGTAAAATTAGCCCCTCTTTATCTGCAAACCATTTAATGCTTTTTTCAGCTTGACCAGCGACTTGATAAACATCGTCAACTCTACCACCTGGAGTAGCCACCCCATTTTGTTTTGAGCAATATTTGCAATGAAATAGATCTATAACTAGTTTTCTATTATCAATGTTTTTTATGGCTACAATATCCGCAACTTCACCAGCACCATCATCGTCAAAAATAAAATCATAAGATTCTTTTATTTTCTGAATTGTATGGTATTGGATTGAATGAGTTATTTTTGAATGAGTCTGAGATTCAACAGAGATATCAACTCCATCCCAATCCCAGACTTCAGTATTATTAATATCATATTTGTATACATATTCTTCATTAGGATAATATCTGAATCCACCATCAATAATTGATGTGTCACACATGAAAATTGTTGGAGGGTATTCATTGAAAAATTCAGATAATTGAAAAGTCTGCTCTCCAAATGTAATGTCAAGGCTATCTTGCAAAGTGAAAGTAACCTCTCCTAGAGAAGTTATTTTTGCAGTTATAGGACTGAGACCATATTGAGTTTTTAAAAAAAGATTTAATAATTTTTTGTCTGATTTTTGATGTTCCGCCGGAATTAGTTCACAGTTAATCAAATTTTCTTCCCAGTCTTTTGATTTAACAGTAACTTTTGCTTCATTTTTTCTAAGTAGTTCTACCGGCCATTCAACAGAAAGAGGTGCTATGTCTGGGTATTCTAACAATTCTTCTGTTTGCATTGCCGTTTTCATGACTTTATTTGTATCGATAGAGTCATCTAGTATTTTCGAACCAATATTGTCACACCAAGTAATCCATTTATCTAATGAATCGCTATCCATTGCCCATACTTTTCCCTTATATGAGCAACCGATGCTGACTAATTCCCCATTCTCGTATCCCTTCCCAAATATATTGGATTTAGTGGCTCTATTTGCTTCTATATCAGGTATCTGGTCATTAATTTCGGTTCCTGTGTGCATTGAATAACGAAGACCTTTTTTGTTTTTATTTAAGCCTACATTTTGTAGTTTTAACCGTTTAAGTCCTGCCAAAGATCTAAAAACATGCTCTCCTTTGACTTGTAATGCATTGTCTGCAACTAACTTAACTAGCCTTTTAACTAGCCCATCTTTTGCGGAGGAATGTATGAATAGCAGGCCGGATTGCTGGTTATAGTAAGCAATGTATAGATCCCATGACTCATCAAATAACTCTTTAGAACTGGCCCATCCTACTGGTAAGAAGGATTTGACAGAGAAAATTAAAATATTTCTCTCGTTGTTCAGAACTGAATCCATTACTTGAAATTGTTTATTTGCAAACTGCAGAAAGCGGTCGGGCTTCCAAGTTGCCAAGAGCATTTTGTACACTGTTGTACTAATGCTTGGAGTTAATCCTAAATCAAGAAGGTTGCTTTCTTTGGGAAATCCTGATCGAAATTCTTGATATTCTTTTTCATCTTTAATTTTCCGATAGCTTATATCGCTTATTACACTATTCCAGTCTGAATCTTCTTTATATAATTCTTCAAGACTTTCGTTAACATTGGGATTTGCTATATTTGCGACAAATTTAGCATCACCTACATTTTTAGCTGTTCGGGTGAAACGCCCTGTAAATTGGAGCATAATATTTATACTTTTATGCGGATCATGAATAGCTGATATTTTTAGCTGCGGAAGATCAAAGCCTTCTCCCAGCATGTCGACGCATACTATAATCTTATGCTCTCTATTTTTTATGGCTTTTAAAACGTCAGATTTTTTCTTTGTCTTACTGTTTATCAAGACAGGTTTTAAATCCATTTCTTTAGCATAAATTTCAAATATATCCTTAGCTCTCTTTATTGTGCTCGCTCTTGCCATTACTATATGGTCTAAGCCAGCTCTCAAGTCATCCCTTAGTAATTTTATCGCTTTTTCAGCGATCGCTTTATCAGATTTTTCTTCGATAAATTCTCTGACAGGATGAAATTTAATGGGTTTGAAGTAACCGTCATCTTGCGCTTTTTTTAGAGGATAATTAAATATAATCTTTCCTTCAACTCTAGAACCATCATTTCTGAACGGAGTTGCTGTAAATTGAAAAATAGACTTGTTTTTAAATTGAGATTTAACACTTGCCCAAGTCTTAGCCGTGATATGATGCGCCTCATCGACTATGAGGTGAGAGCAAGTTTCAGTCAATTTAACAAAGAACTCATGTTTGAACTTGGATAGTGCTGCTACTGATGCGACAATAACATTTGACGTTAGTATTTCTTTTAAGTCATTGATGTTGTCAACACCGTGCTTGATTGTAGCAACAATAGGATTAAAAATATCTTCTTTTATTAAACCAAGTTGTCTGAGTAGGCCCAACTGTATAAACTTATTTTTAGTTTGTTCTCGCAGCGCATCAGAGGGAACAATCACTAGAGTTTTCTTGAAATGACCAGCTACAACTATAGATAAAATGGTTTCTGTTTTACCTGTTCCTGTTGGCATCACTATAGTTGCTGCTGACATATCGTCAGAACGTTCGTAACCTAATGCTGCATGGATGCCTCCAATTTGTGGAGGTCTAAGACCATTGATACCAGCTGTTAAATTTTCTTCTTTAAAAAGAAAATTTGAGTTACACCAAGATGCATGGATTGATTCGGGGGAGTGATGCTCAGTATCGAGAGGTAGCCATGTCACTGTACTGTCTTTCACTTTGTTTTCTATTAACAGTCCCATTACATTATTTCCATTTTAGTTCAACTCGAATTTGGTTAAATTACGATCAGTGACGTTACCACTACAATGGTTTTTTTTCTATTAAGTGGCTCTAAAAAATATAGAATTAGAACATGTCAAAGTGAGCTTCAACAATCCTGCGATGATGAGTGGGTATCTGCAGAAACTGGAGATGGCTTTTTACGTATAACATAGGTGTGTCGCTAAGATAGTGAGAATATTGATGTTGCTCAACATCTTTAGATCGGTCTTAGATTTGCACCGAACTGGCATCAATAGAGTAGACTTGAGTGGAGAGTTTATGAACGTCTGTGTTTCACCATTTGATCTTCCAAAGACGTCCATAAACTTCCATAACTACCTGAAAAAAAATTATTTAGTTTTTAAGTCTATAATTGTCCATTCGTATCCGTTGACATCCATGATATTTGGGGGTCAAATTGGGGGTCAGTTCTTTTCGATAATGAGTTGACCCCCAAATTATGCCTTTAACAGACATGGAAGCTCGTGCGGCAAAGCCCCGTGAAAAAGAATACAAATTTACTGATGTACAAGGTTTGTATCTGCTCATTAAACCCAGTGGCTCAAAACGCTGGTATCTGAAATATCGGTTTACGGGTAAAGAAAGCCGGATTGCTTTAGGTGCATATCCTCAAGTAACACTGGGGAAAGCTAGAGAGCAACGCGATAGTATTAAGATAATGATCCGCAATGGCATCAATCCCAGTAAAAAAAGAGAAGTAGAAAAACAAGAAGCGATTGCCGAAACCTTAACTTTTGAAAAAGTGGCTAGAGATTGGCACAGTAGTAATAAGCGTTGGTCAACAACGCATTCAGAACGAGTATTAGGGGATCTCCGACGTAATGTTTTCTCTGCGATTGGAACTCGCTTCCAGACAACACAAAGGATTACTGCTATTATGCGCTATACGGTACAGAATGGCCTGATGGCTCGCAATCCTGCTCAAGGTCTCAAAGGTGCGTTGGCGACACGTAAATCAACTCATCGTTCTGCTCTTCCTCTTAAAGATTATCCGATTTTCTTACTCGTCTTGAACACCATAAGGGACGTCACTTAACTATTTTAGCTGTCCGACTGACTCTATATATGTTTATTCGTTCCAGTGAACTCGGCTTTGCGCGCTGGAGAGAAGTTGATCTGGATAAAGCACTGTGGACAATTCCAGCAGAAAGAGAGCCTATTGATGGTGTTAAACATTCTCATCGAGGTTCAAAGATGCGAACGATATATTTTGTACCTTTATCCCATCAAGCTCTTGAATTACTAAAACAGATTAAAAAATTATCTGGAGATAATGAGTTAATTTTTCCGGGTGATCATCACATCACTACAAACTGGTTGAGTTCCCTCAACTGATTTACTATTTGGCGCGGTTATTTAGTACAGCCCTTAAATTTAAATCTACCTCCGTAACAGTTATAATTGCAAATTAAAGATTCAATTAAAATGGAGTTTGTATGGAAAACGAAATAAATAAGCTTCTAATAGAGCGAGAATTTTTACGTTATAAAGCAGAGCTTGATAAAATAAAAGAAGAGAACTTGCGTTTACAGCAGTTAGTGGTTGACCGCATTGATTTAGCTAAGTCAGAAATTACAGAGTCAGCTATTAATAAAACAATGGGGGTTCTTGAACATACGAAAAAATGGTTAGTAGTTGTATTCTTTGTAACAGGTTTTTTTATTTTTGCAGCAAGTTTTTTTGGTGTAAAAAGTATAATTGACAATCTGACAGTATATTATACTGATAAAGTCAATAATTGGTTAAGGTTTGATAATGATAATAGTGGGGGAAGAAAGGTGTTAGAGGAAATAAGGACTAGGGCATTGTTGGATTCCTATAGTATTCGTTTATCCCGTGAAGGAAATAACACTCCGTTCTCCATTAGGCTTACAGGTTCTGAAACGGAAAGATTAATGGCAATTGTTCTTGAACCTAAGACATCAGATTCTGATTTTATTGATGCTTTAAATATTATTATTGCAAGTAAGAGTTTTTTAGGGCGGAAATTTATTAGAGATGATATTAACACGCAAAATATTTCTGATATTGTTGGTAATCCAAATTTTAGTGAAACAAAAAGAGGTGTGGTTTTTGATAAATTAAGTTGGAATCGTTCGCTGTTACGTTGGTCTCTGTCAATTCTTGATAACCCGAATATCTCATATAGTGAAAGTATGCTGATGGCAGCTTTTGATAATGTTAGGCATTTTGATGAGAAAAGGGCTAAGGAGTTTGCAATGGAAAATATTGATAAGTTTGAATCCGATCTGAATAAAGTCACATTGGCAAAATATTTGATGCAAATTGATTTTGCAGATGCAAACTCCAAAATCAACGAATTGATAGTATATTTAAAAACGAATAGAAATAGTGCTTTTTTTACTGTTGGTTATGAGTCTATAGTGTTTTATAAGCTGAATAACTGGTTGGCTCGTAATGATAGCTTCACTCAGCGTTTAGCAGAGTATCTTTCGGCGCAAATAGAAAATGGGTTGAAGATTTCATTTGATGAAATCCAAGATAAAGGTAAGAAGCTTTATTTTAATCTTGAAAATAGCTTATCGGCAATTGAACATTCTGATAAATTATTTGGGAATGAAAAGCTTGTTAATGCGGTCATTAAAATAAAACCAATTGATTATCAACGATTGGCTACTATGGTTGATTTTTTTCAGAAAAATGATAATGGTATTTGGCTTACAACATTGATGCTTAAGCCAAGCAAGGATATGCTGATTCAATTTAAAGATGATTCATTTCTTAATGCCCATGAATATTTGTCTGATATATGGATAAAGAAAGAAAAGATACTCGGGAAGGAAACTCTTTTGGCTGTTTGGAGAGATAGCATTGGCATTATAAGGAGTGAGGAAATAAAAAGAGTGAAATCCTTAAATGATACTTATTTTTATGTTTCTTTTGATAAGAAAGTCTTGAGGGAATACTCTCAAGATTATGTTTATGACGAATTTGATAGACTGTGATTTCCTTATATAACCCGAATTCTGCTTAAGCCGTCATTGAGAAATCTTCTTCTGAGTAGAAAACTTTCAGTGATGGCTTCTTCAATTTAAGGCAGTAAGCAATCAATCCACCTAAAACGCA
>NZ_JBHFKT010000062.1:0-14853 GCF_042879335.1 Photorhabdus sp. RM96S
AGTTTATTTTTTCCCCTGAAAAAGCAAGAAAAAGTCATACACAATAAGGTCATTTATTGGTGAGTGCAAAATTGATCTTATTTTTTGTATTGAGAGTTTTTAGAGGTTCCCAACGGTCATTTTCATGCGATGCTATCAATGTAAATGCAAATCATTATCATTTTTGTATGTTACAGGTAATTGCTTTCCGTTACCAATAAATAATGGATGCGAAGCGGCTGATCAAATGCATTTTTATTTACTATAAAGCAAATTAATGAATTAATTTGTAGTTTTGATCGTGATTGGCAGGGATAAATTATAAGTGCCTTAAACAGAGATCGAGAATTTAAACTAAACATTCCTTTATAGTGCTATAGAATATGAGTAGCACTTCAAGGCAATTTTAAGGTTAAATCAATGGAGAAACTGATTCTTATTTATGGCCTAATTGATTTGATCTCTTGTTCATCCTCTATTGAGTTTTACTGTTAGTCGCGTGTTTAACGTGTTGAGAATATTTGAATTGTTATTTTTTTAATAGTTTCAAATTGAATTTAATATTAAAAATATTTTCACAAGGGAAAATTTTAAATCATTTTAGATTTAGGGGTAAGGTAATATGATGTTGGGGTTATTGATGAGTGCCTAATATATCATGTAATTATCTTTTAATATTGATGTAATGTAGGCGGTTGGAATAATAAATTTGACGTTCAAAAATAGCAAAATTCAGATATATAGCTATAATAGATGATTATATATACGATCATTACAGTGGTTAATATATTAAAAGCTTAAATGAACGAGGGATAAGATGGAAGGTATTTTAATTATTTGTATTGATTCGATTCTGAGATTTCGTTCAGATTACGATACGACAATAGCTGTACCGATGTTATCAGTCCAGGAACAGTTAGGGAAAAATGATCCGTTATTTTTCCTTAAATATTTCAGAAATAAGGTCCTAATAGAAAAAGGAGTGACAATATCAAATATATTTCTCGCGATAGAACCGTGGCAGGCTATGTTAAGCACTTGGTTGGAAATTGATATTGCTGCTTATATTGCAGAGATTAGAAAGCCTTCTCAAGAAGAACCGATATTTGATTGGATCAGTATTCAGAGAATCACATCGGTTCATCGGGTATATCAGCGAAAAGATATGAAAGATAATGAAAAACTGTCTGAATATTTTAATCGTGAACATACGCCAACAAAATATTTTAATATTGAATCAGTTTGTATGGCATCGGGTTATAGAAAAGGCGATAAAGAGCATTACAGTATCAGTGAGTATATCCATGAAATTAAAAATATTCCAGTTATTGCTAGTGACAGACAAATATTAATTGGCTATGATGATAATAACACGGATATTTTGAATGATAAATGTTTTGGTATATATGATAATAGAAATATCAAATATATACAGGGAACAACCTCGTTTGCGTTTTATGAATTGATGGAAGCTATTTTTAATGATGGTTTATTCTACAATTCACCACAAACAGCTTGCCATAGCTTAGAGATGATAAAGGAGATGTTAGAAATTATAGATCGCGGAAATATGAATCACGAAAAGGATAATAAAGGGTGTGTTAATCAACAAGAAAATAATAGTAGAAACATTAATGGAGGTAATGATGATGGAGAATTAAATGTTGAATTTTATGATAGTGCTTTTGATCCACTGATAGAGCATATAGAAACAGAGAGGGAGTATTGGAATTATATAAAATTATTATGTCATTCGCATGGTCATTTGCCAGTAAGAATTGGCACGATTAATGAAGCTAAAGTTCCTGAATATCGCTTCTATAACAATATTATAGATGATGAAAGTTAGCTTTTATGCATGAGCTATGTTTCATCATCAAGTGTTAACGTGCTAATAGATATTATCTTTTTGTATCTGGTCTTATTTTATTGGCTAAGAGCCTATCTCAATAGGCGTAATTGTTGCAGGCAGTAAGTTGTTTGTTTTACTTTTTCATGTATTGTGTTGGGGGAAATATGAAGTAACGGAAGTGAATATGTGTGGTAATATATATCTTATAAAGTATAATTTCTTATAAAATACGCATTATCCTTTGACGGAAGTTTGAAAATATTTTAACTATACCCTATGGATTTCAAGATGGATCGCGACGGCAAGGGAGCGAATCCCCGGGAGCATAGATAACAATGTGACCGGGGTGGGTGAGTGCAGCCAACAACTTGAAAGATAACGGGTATATCATCAATCCGGGCGTATAGCGTTTTAACATCGTGTTTAATAGGAAGGTAATAATGCCGAAATTAATTTATTACGTCGCTGCGACAATAGATGGTTATATTGCTAATAAAAATAATGAACTGGATTGGTTGTATGAGTTTATGCTTGGGGATGATGCAACACCTTATGATGATTTTTATCGAGGTATTGGTGCTGTGATTATGGGAACAAAAACATACGAATGGATCATGACAAATTCACCGGATGATTGGCCATACAAAAATGTTCCCGCCTTTGTTCTTTCTCATAGAGCGCTGTCAACGCCTGAAGGGTTAAATATCACCATAACCAATGAAACAGTAAGAGCTATTGCTGCCAGAGCGAAGGAAGAGGCTAATGGTAAAGATGTCTGGTTAGTTGGGGGAGGTAAAACCGCTGCATATTTTGCTGAGGCTGGTGAATTACAACAAATATTCTTAACCACGATTCCGGTATTTTTAGGCGCGGGCATTGAGGTTCTTCCTGTAAGTGAAAAAGTACATGTCATACCTAAGACGCAACGTTTTTTACGTAGCGGTGCTATTGAAAGTTTGCTGGATATATATCCTATGGATTTCAAGATGGATCGCGGCGGCAAGGGAGCGAATCCCCGGGAGCATAGATAACTATGTGACCGGGGTGAGCGAGCGCAGCCAACAAAGAGGCAACTTGAAAGATGACGGGTATAGATGTTGGGTAATCCTACCCCATATCATCTATCCTGTTTTCAGCTAAACAGGTTTAATGCGACAGCCAGATGTATTGCCCACATTAATAGCGCCATATTGGTGGCACGAAAGTGGCGCGATTATCTGAATTGCGCCATAATCGCGCCAGTATTCTTACTGGGAGCTGTTGTTCGCTATGAGTTTAATGACCGATATTTATGAAACCTTGTGTGTTGCATCACAACCTATGTCCGTTTCGGATTTATTGGCGGAGTATCCCTCCGTTCCTAGAAGGACCGTTCAACGTTGGTTGGGGCGACTTGTTGAAGATAAGAAAGTACAGATATTGGGTGAAGGTCGAAGTCGCCGCTATGTTATCGTTACGGAGGAAACATCATATTCGGTAGCGGATAGATCGGATAATTTCCCGAGCTATATTCCACTGTCTGAGGATAGTAAGGATATTCTTCGTTATATTGATCAACCTATCAAAGCGAGGACGCCTGTCGGTTATCAGCGAGAGTTTCTGGAATCATATGAGCCGAATGTCACTTATTATCTGTCGGTTCCAATTCGTAATCAGCTTTGGCGAATTGGAGATACGAAACAAATCTCACAGCCAGCAGGAACCTATGGTAGATCTATCTTGGATCGTTTGCTCATTGATTTATCGTGGGCTTCAAGTTATTTGGAAGGAAATACTTACAGTCGATTGGATACGGTGAAGTTGATTGAATATGGAAAAGTTGCGGTAGGAAAAAACGCTATTGAAACTCAAATGATCCTAAACCATAAAGCCGCTATTGAATTACTTGTCGATGGTATTGAGGAACTTGATTTTAATCGATATACCGTTCTCAATTTACACAGTACATTATCTGAAAATTTATTATCTAATCCTGTCTATGAAGGACGTATCCGTCAACATCAAGTTGAAATAGGAAAGAGTGTTTTCAGACCGTTATCGGGTGAGGCCCATATCAGTGAAATTTTGGATTCGTTGCTCGGGAAAGCAGGAGCTATATCAGATCCGTTTGAGCAATCCTTTTTTATGATGGTCCATTTGCCGTATTTACAGCCTTTTGCTGATGTTAATAAGCGAACTTCCCGCTTGGCCGCTAATTTGCCGTTGATTCGTTCAAATCTATGCCCGTTAACTTTTGTCGATGTACCGGAAGAGGCATATAGCCGTGCAATGCTTGGTATTTATGAAATGACCCGAGTTGAATTACTACGGGATCTTTATTTGTGGGCTTATGAACGTTCTGCCCGAGAATATTTGGCTGTCACGCAGGGAATCACCACACCAGATCCGTTAAGATTACAATATCGAAATATGATTAAGCAGATCGTTTATCGGGTAGTTGCTGCGCCAGAGATGGATTCAATTGACGTTATAGATAAATTAATTTCCGATGAATTAAGTCAATCTGAGCGTGACACGTTAAAGGCATTGGTTATTGAAGAGCTACGGCGATTGCATGAAGGTGTGTTGGCAAGGTATGGCCTCCGACCTTCGCAATTTGAAAAATGGAAAGGAAAACACCGATAGTCTTTGTATTCATGCTATTGAATAGCTACATAACCATAAAAAATTTCCGGGTTAATTACGAGGTTATCTTAGATAAGCTATTAATTAGCTCTTTTGTTATGCCGTCGCATCAGAGCTTAAATTTATACAGATAAGGATTAAAAGCGATTTGTGGAATAATTGTAATTGACATCGCTAAACACCCATCAGTACTTTCATCTCACCTTGGCCTGACATCATATACGCAGGGTTATCAGTGTAAATGAACCTTTGGTAAAACGGGTACAGACCTTAAAATATAATTATCTTTATTTATCAGATAGATGAATATAGGTTGGCTACCCAGTCAAACTGCTCCTTGCACTACGATGTCACTTTAATTCTGGTTTATGCTCAGAAGTAGGCCAAAAATTCATCTGTTTAGGTAGTGAGTTTTTATACAGAATTATCCTAAAAAAACAGAAACTAGTATTTTTCTGATCTAAATTTTCGCATTATGTTCTAAAAATAGGTAAAAGAGATGTTTAAGTAAGGATTTTAGATGGAAATGCCGATTTATTTTCAATACTGGGGTAAGGCGAAGCGAGTCTTAGAGATTGATAGTGCAGATTATCATCTACTTCCTTACCATTGTTTAGATGTTGCTGCGGTAGGAATGCAGTTACTTTCTTTAGAAAGATCGCTAACTAGAGATCTTGCTAACTTTTTAGCGTTATCTACGCAGCAGTTACGAAGCATGGTCTCTTTTATATTGGCTTTGCACGATATTGGTAAATTTGCATCTGCTTTTCAAAAATTACTTCCCGGTTTGGCAGTAGGTCTGCATCGACCAGATTGCCCTAAAGAGTATGATGGCCGTTATTTTTGTCATGATCGTATAGGATTGTATTTCTGGGAAAATATCAAAACGGGGTTACTTAATAGACTTGTTAATATTGAAGGCGCTGAACAAAGAGAACAGCGAGAGATGTTTGATACCTTAATGGTATTCATTGATTGTGTATTAGGGCATCACGGCCGACCAATTGATAAAACAGGCTATAAAGCGATTAAACATTTTACTGAACCTCATAATTTTAATGCTGCCACACTCTTTGCACATCATTTGGTTGAATTATTTCAACCTGAGTTTCCCATTGAAAAATTACAATCCAAAGAGTGGCGACGGCAATTAGAACAAGTGAGTTGGCAGTTTGCTGGTATTGCAATATTGGCGGATTGGATTGGTTCTGATAGCCATTATTTTACGTATCAATCTAAACCTATGCCGTTAACAGATTATTGGAAACATGCTCAAGCAACGGCAAAAAAAGCGGTTATGGCGATAAATTTAGGTAGAACGCCGGTAATCAAACCGTTTATTTCCATTCAGAAATATTACGGTTTTGCTGCAACACCATTGCAACAGTGGGCCGAATCAATACCTGTAGATGATTCTCCTCAGTTGTTTATTTTAGAAGATGTTACTGGGGCTGGTAAAACAGAAGCGGCTCTTGCTCTTACACACCGATTGATGCAGGCAAAAGCCGCTGATGGTTTTTATTTCGGTTTGCCTACAATGGCGTCTTCTAATGCAATATTTAGCCGGATTGCTAAACATTACCAGCAAATGTTCTCGATAGAGGATGATGGTAAACCAAATATCGTTTTAGCTCATGGTACGTGGGGGGTGAATAATCAATTTCGTGAACCCGTTTTAGCGTTAGGTCATCCAGATAGAAACGATGGTAAAACAGATGTCGCTGCTTCAGCGCAGTGTAATCAATGGCTAGCTGACCCACGTAAGCAGGCGTTGTTAGCGCCTGCCGGAATCGGAGCGATTGATCAGGCTTTATTGGCTGTATTACCAAGGCGCTATCAATCATTAAGATTATTTGGGCTTAATCGTAAAGTATTAATCGTTGATGAGGTTCATCCGGCTGATGAGTTTATGTTTAATTTACTGGAAAATTTATTAGCGCTGCATCTTTATCAGGGTGGTTCAGCTATTTTATTGACAGCAACATTGACCTTTAAACAGCGTCAACGTTTAACGGATATTTGGCTAAATGTTGGCGGATTGAGTTCTCAATTATTGCAAAAAACCGATTTTCCTTTAGCAACCCAAATAAGTTTAAATGCCACATTGCCCGTTATTGAACAACCGTTATCAAGCCGAAAAGATGTTAGCCGGGAAGTCAAAGTTGATTTCTTAAATAGCTTTGGCAGTTGTGTTGAAAAGGTATTAGCCGCCATTGTACAAGGGCAATGTGTCGTTTGGATACGAAATACAGTAGATGATGCTATTGAGGCTTATCAGACATTGCGAAGTTTACTTACTGAACCTGAGCGTTGTCTGTTATTTCATAGCCAGTTTATATTGCAACACCGAAAAGAGATTGAAGATCGTGTATTGGCTATTTTTGATAAAAATAGTCATGGTGAATTGCGGCGGGGCAAAGCATTAATTACCACACAGATATTCCAGGAGAGTTTAGATATTGATGCCGATGTCATGATTTCAGATATTTGTCCTATTGATGATCTCATTCAGCGAGCCGGGCGTTTGCATCGCCATACTCGCGATAGTGATGGTATTTATCGGTGGGGTATTAAAGATTCACGCCCTGCACCAATATTGTGTATCTATGCGCCTGAATGGAGGGAGCAACCTGGATCAGATTGGCTAAGCCATAATTTTCGTAACACACAATATGTTTATCGCTCGCCTGCACGTTTGTGGTTAACCATGCGCGTGTTGAGAAAACTGGGTGCGATACGTATGCCTGCGGAAACGCGTCAATTAATTGACGCGGTTTATGGTCATGCTTATGAGCAAACGCTTGAAGTGTTAAAACATCAAGAGAATGAATTAATTGATGAGGAGCGAAGTCAGACAGCTAAAGCTAAGTCTTATTGGTTACAGTGGCAATTATATGGTTATTGTGATCGAAGTGCTGATAATTGGTATGAGGATGATTCAGATATTAATGCTCGCTACAGTGATATTGAAACCGTTGAGGTATTATTACTGAAAAAAGGTGATTCAGGACAACTTGTACCTTGGGTAAATTCAGTCGAATTTTCAGTGTCACTGAGTACGATTAAATTATCCAGAAATAAGTATGCGGATAAATTAGCCCCAATTCCAACAGAATTAATACCTGCTCTCAATGCATTGCAGCAGAAATATTACCAAATTAGATATTTGCAACCTTGGTTGCCAGATCAAGATCCGAATTTTACTTATTCTTCAACAATAGGTTTTTGTGAAAGATAAAAGCAGGAGGTGTTATGAACTTAGTTCAGGACCCGTGGTTGCCCTTTCGGTTACGTGATGGCAGTGAAAAAGTACTGCCCATTAATGCGATATGTGATCATGATGTTATGGACTTTGCTTTACCGCGAGCTGATTTTCAAGGAGCCGCTTGCCAATTTGCCATTGGTTTATTACAAACCGTTTTTGCGCCGGAAGATAAATATCAATGGCATGCTCTGTATGAAACATCACCTGATAAGAAGGTATTACAACAAACTTTTAATAAAGTGATACATGCTTTTAATGTTACCGGTATAGGGCCTCTTTTTATGCAGGATTTCGATCCGCTGCAAACAGTAAAATCAACCACTGTAGCTGGATTGTTAATTGAAGCACCGGGAGCGAATGGTTTAAGACTGAATACGGATCATTTCATTAAACGTGGCATCGGAGATGTGATGTCTCTTGAAATGGCGACTTTGGCACTGTTTACCTTACAAATTAATGCACCGTCAGGAGGGGTGGGACATCGAGTAGGATTACGAGGTGGGGGACCATTAACCACGTTAGTGGTGCCGCAACAAACGGATGCCACATTATGGCAAAAACTGTGGTTAAACGTTATTAATCGAAGTGAATGGCATTATTCAGAACCTGATTTAACCAGTGCTCAGGTTTTTCCTTGGTTAGCGCCAACAAAAGTGAGTGTTAATGAAGGGACAGAAATTCATGCTACGGATGTACATCCCTTACATATGTATTGGGCAATGCCGAGACGTATACGTCTTGTAGTGGAAAAGGGTGAGAATATTTGCAAAATTTCAGGTAAATATTCTGAGTTCACTGTCTCTGAATATCGGACACAAAACTATGGCGGTAATTATGCCGGTAATTGGACCCATCCGTTAACGCCCTATAAATGGGATACTAAAAAACCAACACAACCCTTATCTATTAAAGGCCAACCGGGAGGGGTGACATATAAAATTTGGGATGCTTTAGTATTTACCAGCCATGAGAGAGGACAGCGTTGTGCGCCGGTTGTGAGTCATTTTTATTCTTTATGTCGTCATTTTGCTGAACTCCGAAGGGCAATGCCTCGTCTGTGGGTATTTGGCTACGATATGGATAATATGAAAGCACGTTGTTGGTATTCTGTCACTGTGCCGTTGTTTTTTGTCTTACTTGAACGACAGGAAAAGATTCTATATCAAGTCAAAGAGCTGCAAAAACTGGCAATCAATATGATTTGGCTATGCCGGAATCAAATAAAAGCGGCTTGGTTTGAAAAGCCCATTGATGTGAAAGGAGACACTTCCTTTATTGACCTGACTTTTTGGCAACAAAGTGAATCCCTATTCTTTTCTGTGGTGCATCAACTTATCAATAATGCAAATTCCGATGTGCCGTTTCTGACACCAGAACAGGCCAAACATTGGCTCAATACCTTACGTTATCTCTGTAGAGATTTATTTGATGAATATGTTGCTTTATCTGAATTAGGTAATGAGCGTTCAATGGCGAAACGTATGAAAGCGCGTCAGCAGTTAATGATCGGGTTATATGGACAAAAAGCGTTAAAAGAGATCAAAACATTTATCACTAATCATCATATTCACTCCGGGAAAGAGGAGGTGTAATGGACAGTAAGAGTGAAATCATATTATTGCATTGGTGGCAAAGTATGTTTATGTCACCAAAACAGCTAAAAGAGAAAGGTATTATTCCAGCGCCTTCTACTTATAGAGCCCAGTTAAAGCGCTGTGAAAGTGTTGAGACGGCCATGTTAACTGAGGGCTTTCGGGCTTTATGGCTCAGCTTACCTGATGAAATTAGCTTATCAGATAATCCGGCAAAATTGGAATATTGGGCCACAATGGCGGTGGCATTAGTTTATGTTAAAAACAACAGTGATATCAAATTGGCGGTAGCGGCGGGTAAGAAAGGAGGAGGAAATAAACCGGTGGTCAGTGAATTAAGATTTTCACAATTACAAAATGCTAAAACACCGAATGAATTATTACGTCGATTACGTCGGGTTTTGCAGCAAATCAAAGGCAATATTTCTGTTTTGGCTTTAGCGCGGGATATTGAGGAGTGGTTTGCTGAATATGGACAATTACGGCCATGTAAGGCGGATAGGCGTATCAAAGTGAGGTGGGTTATGGATTATTACCGTGCTGCTAGTGGTAAATCAGTTGATTTATCGGATTTTTATTAATTGAGTTTAGGATGATTATTATGAGTCAGTTTATTCAATTACACCTATTAACTTCCTATGCGCCATCTAATCTGAATCGTGATGATTTAGGCCGGCCTAAGACAGCGAAAATGGGCGGTTTTGAACGTTTACGCGTGAGTTCTCAAAGTTTAAAACGTCATTGGCGTACTTCTGAATTGTTTGAACAGGTGCTATCAGAGAATATGGGTATTCGCACCAAGCGACTTGGTATCAAGGTGTTTGAAACGTTGATCAATGCTGGAGTGAATGAAAAATCTGCTAGAGCATTGGCTACGACTATTGCTGGTGTTTTTGGAAAAACGAAAAAAGATGCTTTAGAAATTGAACAATTGGCACATATCAGCCCGGAAGAGCAACAATCTGTCATGTCGTTGATTGCGGTGCTGACGGAAGAAAACCGGGCACCAACGGCTGAAGAGCTTAATTTATTAAAAACTAAGCAAACCGCGGTGGATATTGCTTTGTTTGGTCGGATGTTAGCTTCGAGTCCGGCATTTAACGTCGAGGCTGCCTGTCAGGTCGCTCATGCTATTAGTGTACATAGTGTGGTTATTGAAGATGATTATTTTACAGCGGTGGATGATTTAAATGATGGTAAGGAAGATACGGGGTCGGCCCATATAGGGGAATTGGGGTTTGCCGCCGCGCTGTTTTACAGTTATATCTGCATTAATAAAACGCAATTAATAAAAAATTTGGATGGTGATGAAGCCCTTGCTAATAAAGCGATTAAAGCATTAACAGAAGCCGCTGTGAAAATATCGCCTACGGGTAAACAAAATAGTTTTGCTTCTCGTGCTTATGCCAGTTTTGCTCTCGCTGAGAAAGGCGAACAACAACCTCGTTCTTTATCTGTTGCATTTTTAAAGCCCATTAACGACAGCGACCAAGGCTCATCGGCAATTGATGCATTAGAAAGCCAAATGCGCAATATTGATCTGGTTTACGGTACTTGTGCCGATGCCCGCTATAAATTCAACACATTCACCGGGGAAGGAACTTTGACCGAGCTGCTTGAATTTGTTGCACAGTAATGGGGGCAGAATGAAAGCATATTTAGTCTTCCGATTATATGGCCCGATGGCAAGTTGGGGACAACCTGCGGTTGGGGGAGAGAGGCCAACGGAATTGTATCCTGGTCGCTCTGCGATTTTGGGATTATTAGGAGCAGCGTTAGGTATTCGACGAGATAATGAGTCTGAATTAGCAAAATTACAAAAAAGTGTGTTAATTGCAATTAAGCAGACAGTTCCTGGCTCTTTAATGCGTGATTATCATACGACACAGGTACCGACGCACAATAATAATGTGGTTCATCAGAACCGTAAAAGTGAATTAAGGTCAGATAAACTTAATACCATCCTGTCTAATCGTGATTATCGTTGTGATGGTATTTGGATCGTTGCTATTACATTAACTGAACACGCTTGTTTTACGCTTGAACAATTCCGGGATGCTTTAATTAAACCTGTATTTATCTTGCATCTTGGACGTAAATCTTGCCCGCTTGCTTTGCCTCTCAGTCCTAAACTCATTACGTCATCGGCATTAAAAATGGCATTGGATATCTCTTTTCCACCGCTGATTCATTCTGATAGCGAAGATAAGTTGTGGCTAGGCGCAAACGGTATTGTGACTTATTTTTGGGAGGGAAATAAAGATGAAATTATCTCTTCAAATATCTTAATCAGCCATCCTTGGGATGAGCCGATTAACCGAGGGCGTTGGCAATTCCGGCAACGTACTATGTATCAACTTTCTATCGAGGAGGGTGTTGATGTATTTGTCTAAAATTGTGCTTCGGCAATCGAGTCAAACAGCAAATATATTAGCAAAATTGGGTGAAAATGGCGTTTATACTTCTCATCAATTGTTATGGAAATTGTTTTCAGCAGACGAAAAACGGCAATTTCTATTTCGGGAAGAGATTGGAATAATGGGATTACCTGTATTCTATGTTTTATCTAAAACCTCACCTCAAACTCAGTCACCATTGTTTGAGGTGGAAACGAAAGCATTTTATCCTCAATTGAAGGAAGGGCAGCGTTTAGCTTTCAAATTACGCGTTAACCCAACAATCTGTATTACTGATCCTTCTGGAAAACGTCAGCGTCATGATGTTTTGATGCATGCTAAGTTTAAGGCAAAACAGCAAGGTGAAACGGAACAGGGGAAAATAAGAGTGATGATGGAGAATGCTGCCCGTAATTGGCTGTTAAATCATCGTCGTATGCAGCAGTGGGGTATTCAGTTTGACGATTTACTGGATATTGAAGGTTATACTCAGCATCGAAGTGTAAAAAAGCAGGGGCAAAAAATACAATTTTCCAGTGTTGATTTTCAAGGGCTTCTGACGATTACCAACGGTGAGCTATATTTGGAACAGTATGCAAAAGGCTTTGGTCGCGCTAAAGCGATGGGATGTGGATTGATGTTAATTAGAACAGTATAATGGCATTGATGTCATTTAAATTTATTTTTGTTGAAGATCGTAATGCAGTATTCTTTGTTGTATGAAGATATTGATGTTAAAGGTAGCAAATTCGCTGTTGTTAGGCGTTCGTGTTATGTTTCAAAAGCACGGTAAAAAGTGATATTGCTAACTAATATCATCCTGTAGAGTAAGGCGTGGTCGTTACTCTCGGAAATATTGATAAAATAATTACCGTGTTCCTCACCTCTGTGGGGATAAACCCGAATTTTGGTATACATTTGCACAGGGAAAAATATGTTTCCTGTGTTTAATGGGATAAACCGCTATAATTAGTGGTAGGATATCGTGTTAGTGAGTGTTCCTGGTCATTACCGGGGTAAACCAAACTCGATAAATCTCGTCAAAGAGAGAATTTAAGTGTTCCCTGTATTTACGGGGATAAACCGCGGCATGAGTGATGCTTTACTATGTTCACTAAATGTTCCCTGTAATTACGGGGATGGACCTAGCAGTGCTCCAAATAGTTATATAGCTAAGGATGAGTTCCCTGTATTGTACTCACGGGGATAAACCGTACGAGAATGACACTGATCATTGGCTTCCTTGGTGTTCCCTACCTCTCTGGGGATAAACCGGACAGTAACAGTGACATAGTCGGTAGTCATTGGTGTTCCTTGTGTCCACGGGGGTGAACCGAACTGATACTGTTGTGCTTTGGATTTGGAAGCGTGTTCCCTGTACTAACGGGGATAAACCGAACAGTTAGCGTTTGAGCTGGCAGAGATGGACTTGTTCCCCGTTTCTACGGGGGTAAACCGCTAAATACAGAACTATCTCCATCTGTTGCAATTTGATCCCCGTAATCTACGGGGATCAACCGTCATCCGGAAAGGTCATTGACATAAAGGGTCAGAGTTCCTTGACTTGATGGGGATAAACCAGATTCAGGTTTCATGATGATAGTTGAAGTAGAAATGTTCCCCGTTTTTACGGGGAAAGAGCAATTCGCTGCCACCTTGACCACAATTTTCAGGCCGATGATAAATCTGCGGTTCGGGCATATCGATACCGGGCAGTATTCGCTCGGTGATTTGACAGCGCTTTTTTCGGTATTAAGGTCAACGGCTTATCGAATTTTTTTACGTAAGAGAATGGCTCAGGATAACTAACGGAAATTTGTAATGAAGAAAAAGCGACTAAGAAAATTTCAGAAAGAACTTGAGACGTTGGGGTTAATTGAAAATGATCCAGATGTGGTCGGTTATGTGCTGTTTAACACGCGTAATCGCCGATTTGTGATACTGGATAAATATGAATTGGGGAGGGTGACTTACGCCGATGATATTGAAGAAGCTTATTTAGCAATGTCACGATTTGCCGCATTAATGGATATTGATTCTTTGCCGGAGCCAGACAAATTCGATATTGCTGTTATCCCTGTTATTGATAACCCTTTATTTGGGTTAACGCCTAAAAAAACAGATTAAAGTTAAATCCCTTTGTATTTTCATCAGACACCTCATCTATGCGCATAAAACATGCGCATAAGTCTATGTAGATAGTGAGCATCATCAAGAGGCTCTAAACCGAACAATGGCATTCGGTTAAGATTTCATAAAAAAATTTGAACACAAAAATAATTGTATCAATAAAGTTGACACGCAACTGTTTTCTCATTGGCGTATATACAAATGGATATATACCCTATGGATTTCAAGATGCATCGCGACGGCAAGGGAGCGAATCCCCGGGAGCATAGGTAACTATGTGACCGGGGTGAGTGAGTGCAGCCAACAAAGAGGCAACTTGAAAGATAACGGGTATACATCATCATTATTATCGAGGTGCATTAATGACTTATTCAGTAATAAAAAAATGGGGTAATAGTCCGTCTGTACGACTTCCTGTAGCTATCATGAAAGCAACATCCTTGAACGTTGATGATACAGTTGATATTGCAGTCGAAAATGGTCGCATTATCATTATTCCTGTAAAAGCGAAAGAATATTCTCTTGATGCACTGTTAGCCGGTATCACACCAGAAAATGTTCACGAAAAGGTAAATTTTGGCTCACCAGTTGGTAAGGAATTACTCTGATGGTTTCTCTTTTTATTCCTGATTGCGGTGATTTAATCTGGCTTGATTTTGATCCGGTGGGGGCCTTACAGGCAGGGCTGATGACGCTTAAATTACGCGATGCGTGACGGGGATAAACCGCTAAATACAGAACTATCACCATTTGTTACAATTTGCTCCCCGTTTTTACGGGGACATGATGATGGTGTTGTTGATTACGTTATTGATTGTACTGTTGTTTCTCTTTCAACTTTCAATCAACCTTTGGGATGGGGAGTTATGCCAAAGAAATTAGTTCCAGAAAAGCCATTTTGTGAGACTAGGCTGTGTCCCGCAATAGATTGAGATAGAATAATCCCCTGGCTCTGACTTTCGGAAAAAACCTGTTATGGCTCGTTACGACCTTCCTGATGAAGCATGGGAGTTA
>NZ_JBHFKT010000063.1:0-14143 GCF_042879335.1 Photorhabdus sp. RM96S
CTAAAGATTTCAAGATGCGTCGCGACGGCAAGGGAGTGAATCCCCGGGAGCATAGATAACTATGTGACTGGGGTGAGCGAGTGCAGCCAACAAAGAGGCAACTTGAAAGATGACGGGTATATACCCTAAAGATTTCAAGATGCGTCGCGACGGCAAGGGAGTGAATCCCCGGGAGCATAGATAACTATGTGACTGGGGTGAGCGAGTGCAGCCAACAAAGAGGCAACTTGAAAGATAACGGGTATAATGAGCTATTAAAATAATCCCTGTTGAATAGAGGTGAATCAGAATGGGTGGTATAAGCATTTGGCAGTTACTCATTATTGCGGTCATTGTGGTGCTGTTGTTCGGCACAAATAAACTCCGTACTTTAGGTTCTGATCTTGGGGCATCTATTAAAGGTTTTAAAAAGGCGATAGGGGATGATAATCAGCCTCAACAGGCTCAAAAAACCAGTAGTGATGCCGATTTTGAGACTAAAAACATTACTGAAAGACAATCTGTAGCTCAATCTGAACCATCTGAGAGCAAAAACAAAGAGCAGGTATAAACCGTGTTTGACATTGGTTTTGGTGAGTTGCTGCTGGTTATGGTCATTGGCTTGGTGGTTTTGGGGCCAGAACGGCTACCGGTGGCAGTAAAAACGGTTGCTGGTTGGATCAGGGCACTGCGCTCTTTAGCTGCTAACGTCCAAAATGAGTTGGCCCAAGAGCTGAAATTGCAGGAGCTCCAAGAAAGCCTGAAAAAAGTTCAAGAAGAAGCGGGGTTGCAGAATTTATCCCCGGAACTAAAAGCTTCGATGGATGAGCTAAAAGAAACTGCTGAGTCTTTGAAAAAAGCATACCAAAATGAACCTGATGCGGGGAGTATGAACGCATCAGAAATAAATGAGGTGGCACAAAAGCCAGCAGCGTCTCAGGTTGTGGCTTCATCTGGACCTTCTGCTCTAGTGGATGATCAAGCGGCTTCTGCAACAAAGAAAAAAACTTCTAATTAAGTTAATGGTGAACACTAAAACATGGCTGTTGATGATACTCAACCACTTATCAGTCACCTTATTGAACTGCGTAAGCGAATTCTAAACAGTTTACTTACTGTATTAGTGGTTTTTTTAGCATTGGTTTATTTTTCTAACGACATCTATCAGATGATTTCTGCACCTTTGATTAAGCAGTTGCCTCAAGGTGCCAGTATGATAGCGACAGATGTTGCTTCTCCCTTTTTTACGCCAATAAAACTGACCATCATGGTGTCAATATTCGTATCTGCACCTATGGTTCTCTATCAAGTATGGGCATTTATTGCACCTGCGTTATATAAGCATGAACGCCGCTTGATGATCCCTTTGCTTGTTTCCAGTAGCCTGCTATTTTATTTGGGGATGGCGTTTGCTTATTTTGTTGTATTTCCGATAGCTTTTGGATTCTTTGCTAAAACGGCGCCTGAAGGGGTGCTGATTGCAACGGATATCAGTAACTACTTAAGCTTTGTCATGGCACTGTTTATGGCCTTTGGTGTCTCTTTTGAAGTACCCGTTGCCATTATTTTGTTATGTTGGAGTGGGGTAGTTACACCGGAATCCTTAAAGAAAAAGCGTCCGTATATTTTGGTCGGGGCCTTTGTTGTTGGCATGTTGTTAACGCCGCCGGATGTTTTCTCGCAAACCTTGCTGGCTATTCCTATGTATCTGCTGTTTGAATTGGGGATTTTGCTCTCCCGTTTTTATACCGGACAGCGGAAATTGGGGGATCGTTCAGAGGAAGATGAGCAGGAAGCGCCAGAAGTGAATACGGAAAAGTGATAATAGTAATCTTAACATGTTGTTCTGTAGTGCTAAGATAATTAGCACGAAGCGATAGCATATTAATTAACCCAGCGCGAGTGCGCTGGGTTTGAGTTAGGAGAGCTATATGAGCTATGCATTTCCAGGAACTTTCCCTGGTCGACGTATGCGCCGGTTGCGCTGTCATGATTTTTCCCGCCGTCTGGTTGCTGAAAACCAATTAACTGTTAATGATTTAATCTATCCTGTATTTGTGATGGAGGGTACTAATCGTCGTCAAGAAGTGCCTTCTATGCCAGGGGTGTATCGTCTGACGATGGATCTTTTGCTGAAAGAAGCTGAAGAGATTGCCCGACTGGGGATTCCTGTATTGTCTCTGTTCCCCGTTATTGAAGCAGATAAAAAATCTCTGGATGCGGAAGAAGCTTATAACCCTGATGGGTTGATTCAGCGTACGGTTCGGGCGTTGAAAAATGCTGTTCCTGAACTAGGGTTACTAACTGATGTAGCATTAGATCCATTTACTACACATGGTCAGGATGGGATCATCGACCAAGATGGTTATGTAATGAATGATGTCACCAAAGAGATCTTGGGCAGACAGGCATTGTCACATGCAGAAGCTGGTGCTGAGATTGTAGCGCCGAGCGACATGATGGATGGGCGTATTGGAGCAATCCGTGAACTGTTTGAAACGGAAGGACATGTAAATACTCAAATTATGGCTTACTCCGCTAAGTATGCTTCTAGTTATTATGGCCCATTCCGTGATGCAATCGGTTCAAATCGTAATCTGAAAGGGGGCAATAAAAAAACCTATCAGATGGACCCTGCGAATAGTGATGAAGCATTGCAGGAGATTGCACAGGATTTGCAGGAAGGCGCTGACACTGTAATGGTAAAACCAGGTATGCCCTACCTAGATGTTATTCGCAGGGTAAAAGACACATTTGGTGTACCAACCTTTGCTTATCAAGTATCTGGCGAATATGCCATGCACATGGCTGCTATCCAGAATGGTTGGTTACAAGAACAGGTAATTGTGGAGTCTCTGTTATGCTTCAAGCGTGCAGGAGCAGATGGTGTACTGACCTATTTTGCGAAACAGGTTGCTCAACAGTTATATGAACAGAAGCATTAATATTTGATTAAAAACGGGCGAATGTAAATTCTGCCCGTTTTTTGTCTGGTTAAATTTTCACAAACTGCTTATTATCAAGTGCCTTAGGTAATTGTTTATTCAGAATATTAAGTAACAGAATAGAACGGGTTTCTCCATCTGGCTCATTGTAGATAGCTTGCAATCCTTCAAAAATACCTTCGGTGATTAATACGGTATCGCCAGCCACAGGTGTATCTGGTGATACATATTCTTGCTCAGTTGCTGATACGATCTCTTTAATCAGTGTTTCCGGTACGATAGCAGGGTGTACGCCAAAACGGACAAAGTGGCTAACACCGCGTGTTGAATTGATAGTTGTAGTATGAATAATTTCAGGGTCAAACTGAACAAACAGATAATTAGGAAAAAGTGGTTCTATATTCACAGTACGTTTACCACGGGTTATTTTTTCAATTCTCGCGGTAGGAGTTAGGCAAGCAACATCTTGTCGTTCCAGATTTTCTATTGCTCGTGAAATTTGCCCACGTTTACAGTAAATGAGGTACCAGTTTTCCATCTTTATTTAACCTTAATCTAATGACTATTAAGCATAGCAAAATAGAAAAGGGCATTACAGGTATTATCTTAGTGATAATTGTTTAATGATGCATATTTATTGTTATGAGTGGGTCCTATGTTTTTCAATAAAAAAGCGATGAGTAATATTTTGGTAAGTAACAGATAAAGTAATTAATATAAAGTTGGTTGTTATTTGTTCAGTAAATATTAATAAAAGAAAAATATCAGTATTTCTGTTGAGTAATTGCAAAATTTGATAGTCATTGAGTAGCCATATGGGAAATCCGTGGTGATCAATTGGCTGCATCTTGTGCAGTGAACCCAGAGGAGATAGTGATAGCATTATTTCTGTGGTAAGAACAAAGGTATCGAGATGTTCCAATGCAATATGTTCCAACTAAACATCTTACTGGGCAATTTAATGCTCAAATATTAACTTATTAGCCTCTATTTCGTTGTATTTGACTTTAAGGTCGCAAGGTTGAATTAACCTCATTGCTTTTTAGTAACTTATTGGTTTACTTTGTAGTCTTCTGAAAAAAACACAAAAAAGCTGAGTGGGATGGCTTATAATGTTTTCCCCCTTAAAAACCGGCATAAATGAATAGTATGAAATACCGTGACTTAAGAGATTTTCTAACCTTATTGGAACATAAAGGTGAGTTGAAACGCATCAGTTTTGAAGTTGATCCTTATTTGGAGATGACTGAGATTGCAGATCGTACCCTTCGCGCTGGTGGGCCTGCCTTGTTGTTTGAAAATCCCAAAGGTTATTCAATGCCTGTATTGTGTAATTTGTTCGGTACTGCTGAGCGTGTTGCTATGGGGATGGGGCAGAAAGATGTTAAAGCCTTGCATGATGTGGGTAAGCTGCTAGCTTTTTTGAAAGAACCCGATCCTCCGAAAGGTTTTCGTGATTTACTGGATAAGCTACCGAAATTTAAGCAAGTCCTTAATATGCCAACTAAACGGCTTAATACTGCGCCTTGTCAGGAACATGTTTCGGTTGGTGACGATGTAGATTTAACCCGTATTCCGATTATGCACTGTTGGCCAGAGGATGCTGCGCCGTTGATTACTTGGGGGCTGACAGTCACTCGTGGCCCGAATAAAGAGCGGCAAAATCTTGGTATCTATCGTCAGCAAGTATTGGGTAAAAATAAACTCATTATGCGCTGGTTATCTCATCGTGGTGGTGCGCTTGATTTTCAGGAATGGTGTCAGGCACATCCAGGAGAACGTTTCCCGGTGGCTGTTGCCTTGGGGGCTGATCCAGCGACAATATTGGGGGCTGTGACGCCAGTTCCTGATACATTATCGGAATATGCATTTGCCGGGTTATTAAGAGGATATAAAACAGAAGTTGTGAAATGTCTTTCAAATAACTTGGAGGTACCAGCAAGTGCTGAGATCGTATTGGAGGGGTATATTGAGCCTGGCGAGTTAGCTCCAGAAGGGCCATATGGTGACCATACGGGCTATTATAATGAAATCGATATGTTCCCGGTGTTCACTGTGACACATATTACTCAGCGCCATGATGCTATTTATCACTCGACTTATACTGGCCGTCCGCCGGATGAACCTGCTGTGTTGGGGGTTGCATTGAATGAGGTGCTGGTACCGATTTTACAAAAACAGTTTCCTGAAATTGTCGATTTTTATCTGCCTCCTGAAGGTTGTTCTTATCGTCTTGCCGTCGTGACTATGAAGAAACAATATCCGGGTCATGCCAAGCGGGTCATGATGGGGGTTTGGTCATATCTACGGCAATTTATGTATACAAAGTTTGTTATCGTTTGTGATGATGATATCAATGCCAGAGACTGGAACGATGTCATTTGGGCAATCACTACGCGGATGGACCCGGCAAGAGATACAGTATTAATGGAGAATACTCCGATAGATTATCTCGATTTTGCATCACCGGTTTCAGGATTGGGTTCGAAAATGGGAATGGATGCAACGAACAAATGGCCGGGAGAGACGCAGAGGGAATGGGGACGTCCTATTGTGATGAGTGAAGAAGTGCGTACCCGCGTCGACAAAATCTGGGATGAATTAGATATTTTAGGACCATAAGAGGGAACGCATGACAACACTGAGCTGCAAAGTCACCTCTGTAGAGGCTATTACTGATACGGTTTATCGGGTACGGTTACTTCCCGATTCTCCGTTCTCATTCCGCGCTGGTCAGTATCTGATGGTGGTAATGGGTGAGAGAGATAAACGTCCATTTTCAATGGCATCAACGCCTTCAGAAAAGGAGTTTATCGAATTACATATTGGTGCTTCTGAACTGAATTTGTATGCAATGGCTGTGATGGATAGAATTCTGGATCAGAAAGTGATCGATATTGATATCCCTCATGGTAAAGCCTGGTTTCGTCAAAGCAGCACTAATCCGCTATTATTAATTGCAGGCGGTACGGGGTTTTCTTATACCCGTTCTATATTGCTGACAGCGTTGGAAGAACAACCTGAACGCCAGATCTCTATGTATTGGGGGGGCAGAGAATCACAACATTTATATGATCTTGCTGAATTACAGTTACTTACAGAGCACTACCCTAATTTGAAGGTTGTTCCGGTTGTTGAACAGTCAGAGAATGGTTGGTGTGGACGTACAGGAACAGTGCTTAAAGCGGTACTAGAGGATTTTGGTAGTTTGGCCAATTATGATATCTACATTGCAGGGCGATTTGAAATGGCAAAAATTGCTCGAGAGCGCTTTTGTGGTGAGCGTGATGCTTCTACTGACAACATGTATGGTGATGCTTTCGAATTCATTTAAAATAATAATAAAAAGCCCGCCCCTGACAGGCGGGAATTACGGCAACAACGACTCAGTTATAATAATTCTTACAGATAAGTTCTTAATCCATTCTTTCTATAATGGTGGCGATACCTTGGCCTAAACCGATACACATGGTTGCCAGGCCAAACTGAACATCGCGGCGTTCCATTAAGTTCAACAATGTTGTTGTGATGCGAGCACCTGAGCAGCCTAGTGGGTGACCGAGAGCAATTGCGCCACCATTCAGGTTAACTTTGTCATCCATACCGTCCAACAAATTCAGGCCCTTCAGGCAGGCAAGTGATTGAGCGGCAAATGCTTCGTTTAGTTCAATCACGCCAATATCACCTAGTACTAAACCTGCTTTTTTGAGCGCCATTTGTGTAGCAGGGACCGGGCCATATCCCATAATGGAAGGATCGCAACCAACAGCTGCCATAGAACGGATACGGGCACGAGGTTTCAGCCCCAGGTTCTTGGCATAACTTTCACTGGTTATCAACATTGCAGACGCACCATCGGATAAAGCAGAAGAGCTGCCTGCTGTGACTGAACCTGTTACTGGATCGAATACAGGACGCAGAGCGGCGAGATCTTTCAGATTAGCATCTGAACGGATTACCTCATCGTAATCAAACCGTTTCAATATGCCATCGGCATCGTGACCATAAACCGGTGATATCTCATTGGAGAATGCACCTGATTGCGTTGCTTGTGTTGCTCGTTGGTGTGAACGGAGTGCAAATGCATCTTGCATTTCACGGCTGATATGGTGAATCTTTGCCAACATTTCAGCGGTTAAGCCCATGACTCCTGCGGCTTTGGCAACACTCAGACTCATTTTAGGATGGAAATCCACGCCATGTGTCATTGGAACATGGCCCATGTGCTCTACACCACCAATCAGTGTGACATTAGCTTCTCCGGTCATGATCATACGAGCGCCATCATGCAGCGCTTGCATTGATGAACCGCACAGGCGGTTAACAGTCACGGCTGGTACAGAGTGAGGGATATCTGCCAGTAAAGCTGCATTACGGGCAATGTTGAAACCTTGTTCTAGAGTTTGCTGTACACAGCCCCAGTAGATGTCATCGATTTCATGTTGCTGTATTGCCGGATTACGTTTAAATAGCTCTTTCATCAGGTGAGCGGAGAGATCTTCAGCCCGGACCTGACGGAATGCACCACCTTTTGAGCGCCCCATTGGGGTGCGGATGCCATCAATAATGACTACATTTTCCATGTTTCCAGACCTCACGCTGTTTTTCCGGTGCTGACAGCAATCGTTGCTGCTGTAGAGTAGTAACTTTCATTACGTTCAGCTTTGGCTTTCAGACCAGGTGGTACCTGATAAAGAGCACCGAGGTGAGCATAATTTTCAGCCATTTTTACGTAAGCCGCTGTTCCCATTGTTTCCAGATAACGGAAAACACCACCGTGGAATGGAGGGAAACCAAGGCCATAAACCAGAGCCATATCGGCTTCTGCTGGGCTGGCAATGACACCTTCTTCCAGACAACGGACAACTTCGTTGATCATCGGGATCATAGTACGAGCAATGATCTCTTCACCGGAGAAATTACTCTTCTGTTGGCAGATAGTTGCCAGCAGTTGGTCTGTTTGCTCGTCCTGCTCTTTTTTAGGCTTACCTTTCTTATCTTGAGTGTACTTGTAGAAACCAAGGCCATTTTTCTGCCCGTAACGTTGATTGTCATATAAAACATCAATGGCATCTTTATAATCACGCTGCATACGATCTGGGAACCCTTGGGCCATGACTGATTGAGCATGATGTGCAGTGTCAAGACCAATAACATCAATGAGATAAGCAGGACCCATTGGCCAACCAAATTCTTTCTCCATGATTTTGTCTATTTGGCGGAAATCACCACCATCACGCAATAGCAGACCGAAGCCAAGGAGATAAGGAAGCAGTACCCGGTTTACAAAGAACCCTGGACAGTCGTTAACGACGATCGGAGTTTTACCCATTTTGCTGGCATAGGCGACTACGGTTGAAATTGTCTTTTCAGAAGTTTTTTCACCGCGAATTACTTCAACCAATGGCATGCGGTGTACCGGGTTGAAGAAATGCATACCACAGAAGTTTTCCGGGCGTTTTAGGGAATTAGCTAGTTCTGAAATTGGAATTGTTGATGTGTTGGAAGCTAGGACACAATCTTCATTAACCAGAGTTTCAGTTTCTGATAGTACAGCCGCTTTGATTTTAGGATTCTCTACTACAGCTTCAACCACGATTTGAGCCTGTTCGATACCGGCATAATTTAAGGTAGGTTGAATAGAAGAGAGGGTTCTCGCCATTTTTATAGCATCTAGACGGCCACGTTCAAACTGCTTGTTTAGAAGTTTCGCGGCTTCATTCATACCTAATTCAAGGGCTTGCTGGCTGATGTCTTTCATCATGACAGGAATCCTTTTGCGGGCAGATTGATAGGCTATACCACCACCCATAATTCCAGCACCAAGAACTGCGGCATACTCAGGTGTTGTGACTTCTTTCAGATGTTTTTTTGCCAGTCCTTTTATGTACTGGTCATTAAGAAAAATACCCACTAAGGCACGGGCAACATTTGTCTGTGCTAAAGGAATGAAGCTGGCGGTTTCCTGTTTCAATGCTTCATCGCGACCAAATGTAGCGGCTTTTTCTATGGATTTAACTGCGGTGATAGGAGCTGGATAATGAGGGCCGGCGACTTTCATCACCATACCTTTTGCCACACTAAAACTCATGCCTCGTTCAATTTCATTGAGTTTCAAAGGCTCTAATTTTGGCTGGCGTGCGGCTTTCCAGTTAAGGTTCCCTGCAATTGCTTGTTCCAGCATTGATACTGCGGAATCAACCAATTTTTCTTTGGGAACAACAGCATCAATCAAACCGTTTTTCAATGCTTCTTCTGCACCAATGTCTTTACCTGCGGCAATGATATCCAGTGCATTATCAGTCCCGATCAGGCGTGGAAGGCGAACTGAGCCACCAAAACCAGGCATAATACCAAGTTTGGTTTCTGGCAGCCCAATGCGTATATCCGGGGAGGCCACACGGAAATCTGTAGACAGAACACATTCACAGCCACCACCAAGAGCATAACCGTTTATTGCTGAAATGGTTGGTACGGGTAAATCTTCTATCCGGTTAAAAATGCTATTTGAAAAGTTAAGCCATTCTTGCAGTTTTTCTACAGGTGAATCGAATAAAGAGAGGAATTCAGTAATATCTGCACCAACAATAAATGCGGCTTTTTCAGAACGTAATAAAACGCCTTTCAATCCAGTTTGTTGCTCTAGGCTGGTAACAGCCTTATCGAGAGATGCAACGGTTTTGGTATCTAGTTTATTAATCGCGGCTGGGGCATTGAAAACCAGTTCAGCAATGCCATCTTTCAACCAGCTTACTTGAATTGTTTCACTTTGATAGAGCATGTCGTTCTCCTAAATGAGCGCATACCATCTGGTATGACCAGATGGGTTTGATTGTGGTTATTATGTTAAGTAAATGCAAATGAGTGATTAGTTTTTTGCAAGGGTGATCACAAGTGAGATTTGTATCTCATTGGCAATAATTGTTTTTATATCTTGATAAATAAGGTGTTAGTGGGGGTCGATAAATTGAGAAGATTTTTGGGTGATACCTGCAAATATCAACGGCTGTGATAAGCTAATGGTTTAGTCATAAAATAAAAAAGGTCAATTGAAATGGAAAAGTTGGCATCTCTGTACCACGAACATATCTCTACATTGCAGCAACGTACCTGTGAAGCATTGGCCCGTAATCAATTTGATGCTTTGCTTATTCACTCTGGTGAGTTACAGCGTATTTTTCTTGATGATAGAGATTACCCTTTCAAAGTTAATGCTTACTTCAAAGCTTGGGTACCAGTAACTAAAGTGCCTAATTGCTGGTTGTGGGTAGATGGTATTAATAAACCTAAATTATGGTTTTACTCGCCGGTAGATTATTGGCACAGCGTAGAACCATTGCCGACTAGCTACTGGACTAAAGAAGTTGAAATGATTCATCTGGCAAATGCTGGAGATATCAATTCAGAGTTAAGCACTTATGTGAAACAGAATGTTGCTTACATCGGTTGTTCACTGCAAAGAGCAAAAGAGATTGGTTTCTCTGAACGCAATATTAATCCAAAGTCTGTTCTTGATTATTTGCATTTCCATCGTTCATACAAAACAGATTATGAACTAGTCTGTATGCGTGAAGCACAAAAAACGGCTATTGTCGGGCATTTGGCAGCTTATGAAGCATTTCAGGCTGGGATGAGTGAATTTGATATTAATATCTCTTATCTTATGGTAACAGGTCATCGTGATACAGATGTGCCTTATAACAATATTATTGCTATGAATGAGAATGCGGCTGTTTTGCATTACACTGCATTGCAGCACAATGCACCTTCGGATATTCGTAGTTTCCTGATTGATGCCGGTGCTGAATATAATGGCTATGCAGCAGATATCACCCGCACTTATTCAGCAAAAAGTAATAATGAATTTGCTTCTCTAATTAAAGATATGGATGCTGAACAAAAAGCGTTAATTAGTACAATTAAAGCAGGAGTTCGCTATACCGAATATCATATTCAGATGCATCATCGGATTGCTAAGTTGTTGAAAAAATATGGTATCGTGAAAGATGTCAGTGAAGAAGTCATGGTTGAAAAAGGACTGACAACGCCATTCTTTCCACATGGCATTGGTCACCCTCTTGGATTACAGGTCCATGATGTGGCAGGGTTTATGCAGGATGATACAGGTACACATTTAGCCGCTCCGGATATGTATCCTTATCTGCGTTGTACCCGTATTCTAGAACCTCGCATGGTGCTGACTATCGAGCCAGGCTTTTATTTCATCGAATCGCTGCTTGCATCTTGGCGTGAAAGTGAGTTCAGCAAACATTTTGACTGGAATAAAATTGGGACGCTTAAACCTTTCGGTGGTATTCGTATTGAAGATAATATTGTGATCCATGAAAATAAAGTGGAAAACATGACTCGGGATCTTCAATTGCCATAATGAAGCCTTATTTGATACCCGCAGCTTCAGTGAGTTTTACTGAAGAGATTAAAAAAAGTCGCTTTATTACCTTGCTGGAGCATACTGACGGGGTGGATGAGGCTAAAGCGTTTATCCAGAAAATCAAAGCTCAGTACCCTGATGCCCGCCATCACTGCTGGGCATTTGTTGCTGGTGCACCGGATGATTCACAACAGTTGGGTTTTTCAGATGATGGGGAACCTTCAGGAACCGCAGGTAAGCCGATACTGTCCCAACTTATGGGAAATAATATCGGTGAAATAACCGCGGTTGTTGTTCGCTATTTTGGTGGAATAAAATTAGGTACCGGTGGGTTGGTAAGGGCATATGGAAGTGGTGCCCAACAGGCGCTGAAATTGCTGGAGACAAAAAATAAGGTTCCACAGAAACTCTGTTCCTTGCAGTGTGAATATGCCCATATCTCTATGATTGAACAGTTATTACAGAAATCATCAGGGCAAATTATTTCCAGTGAGTATGCAGAGAATGTTACTTTGCGAATTTCACTTCCAGCTACCTTAGTGGGGGAAGTCGGTGATAAATTACGTGATCTAAGTCGCGGTGTACTGTATTTAACACCTGATCTGTAAATATTCTCTGTAACTGGATTTCTAAGGAACCAGCTAAATGCATTTTCGTGCCATAACCCGTATTGTTGGGCTGCTTGTCATTCTTTTCTCTGTCACCATGATAATTCCAGGGTTGGTAGCACTTATCTATCGTGATGGCGCTGGGCGTGCATTTAGTCAGACATTTATTTTTGCCTTAATTATCGGTTTGATGCTTTGGATACCAAATCGGGAGCAAAAACATGAATTAAAGCCCCGGGAAGGGTTTCTTATCGTTGCTTTGTTTTGGACAGTACTTGGTAGTGTTGGGGCTTTACCTTTCATTTTTTCTGAACAGCCAAATCTTTCTATTACAGATGCATTTTTTGAATCTTTCTCCGGTTTAACAACAACGGGTGCTACGACACTGATTGGGCTTGATTCCTTGCCTAAAGCGATTCTTTTCTACCGGCAGATGCTGCAATGGTTAGGTGGTATGGGGATTATAGTGCTGGCTGTTGCAATACTGCCTCTACTTGGGGTTGGGGGAATGCAGCTCTATCGGGCTGAAATGCCTGGCCCCTTGAAAGATAATAAAATGCGCCCGCGAATTGCTGAAACAGCAAAAACTTTATGGTTGATTTATGTGTTACTGACAATCGCCTGCGCTTTAGCGTTATGGGCTGCGGGTATGTCAGTTTTTGATGCCATTTCTCACAGTTTTTCAACTATCGCAATTGGTGGATTTTCTACACATGACGCGAGTATTGGTTATTTCAATAGCCCCGCGATAAATACCATTATTGCGATTTTTCTACTGATTTCTGGTTGTAACTTTGGTTTGCACTTCGCGGTATTAACGGGACGTAGCCTGACAGTATATTGGCGGGACCCTGAATTCCGTATGTTTATCTCCATTCAATTAGTGCTTGTTATTATTTGCACTCTGATCTTATGGCATCACGCTATTTATAAGTCGGGGATAGAGACACTAAACCAAGCTTTTTTCCAGGTTGTTTCAATGGCGACAACAGCTGGGTTCAGCACAGATAGTTTTGCTCGTTGGCCATCATTTTTGCCAATACTGCTGTTGTGTTCCGCTTTTATTGGGGGTTGTGCAGGTTCGACGGGAGGAGGACTGAAGGTGATTCGTATCTTACTGCTATTCCTGCAAGGTTCCCGTGAATTGAAGAGATTGGTTCATCCAAATGCGGTTTATACCCTCAAGCTAGGGCGAAGAGCATTACCTGAAAGAATTATTGAAGCTGTTTGGGGATTCTTCTCTGCTTATGCTTTGGTATTTATCATTAGTTTATTATTACTTATCGCAACTGGTGTAGATGAACTTTCTGCGTTTTCTGCAATAGCCGCTACACTAAATAATCTAGGGCCAGGGTTGGGTGTTGTTGCGGATAACTTCACTGCAATGAATCCGGCAGCCAAATGGATATTAGTTATAACGATGTTGTTTGGTCGCTTGGAAGTATTCACTTTATTAGTTTTATTTACACCAACCTTCTGGCGTGAATAGTCTATTGGGAGAGGGATATGGCTATGAATTGTTTATTACTTTATTCCAGTCGGGATGGACAGACTAAGAAAATCATTACCCGCATTGCTGAAAATCTACGCAGATCAGGGGAGGTATGCGAGCTCAGAGATTTAGCAACAGTAAAAACGATCAATTTGGAATCTTATGACAAGATTATGGTTGGAGCTTCGATCAGATATGGTCATTTCAATTCAGCACTGAAAAAGTTTGCAATCTGTCATCAACAACAACTTAATAAAATGCCAACCGCATTTTTTGGCGTAAATTTGACAGCAAGGAAGCCAGAGAAACGTACACCAGAAACGAATGTGTATGTTCGTAAGTTTCTATTTAATACCCCGTGGAAGCCAGATTTGTGTGGTGTTTTTGCTGGTGCATTACTTTATCCTCGTTATCATTGGTTGGATCGGATAATGGTTAAAATAATTATGAAAATGACCGGTGGGGAAACTGATACAACTAAAGAAGTTGAATATACCGACTGGCAGCAAGTTAATCATTTTACCGATGATTTCCTTAAAATGGTGAGTAAAAAATGACCTATTTGTTCTTTTTATCAGTATTTTGTTGAAAAAAACTGCTAACGGCAGTTTTTTTTAAATAAACGCTTGCCAGCGTCAAAGAACGCCCTATAATGCGCCACCACTGACCGACACAACGCTGATAAACATTGTGAGGTCGGGCAGAGAAAAAGCTAATAAGCGCTTGA
>NZ_JBHFKT010000064.1:0-13491 GCF_042879335.1 Photorhabdus sp. RM96S
CTTCAATATTGGAGACGCCGATAAACTGGTTTTTCCTTGATTGTAGTTATCCTGCTACCAATAACAGCATCAATAAATTAACAGACCAATATATCCCTATTGCGGAGGCTATATTGGGTAAATTTGGATGTTAACTGATCTCGACTCCAATCGGGGGATCTATAAACCCGTTGATGACTGAGTTTTGTGACCGACGGAACGGTCACTTTTATGATTTCTCTGTCAGCCATGTTATTACCACAATGTTATTACCACAAATTAAAAAGTCCATTCTTATTTATCTCCCCTTTTGACGAAGTTATTAAAGTTCAGATAGTAATTTAATCATGTAATAGCCCGGTCATCCATTGAAGCAGGAATCCTTTTCAAAGCCCAATATGCTCCGACAATGCTGAAAAATTTATCCGATGCACCGTAAAACCCCATTTAGCAACTGTCTCTTGATCATATTTCATAGATCAAGAGACAGGATGAAGACAGGGCCGTTTTCTGGCGCTCAACATGCTAGTCAACCGAACTTACCCGGATATAGGCATAGTGCATACTACCCTCAATAGTCTTTAAACATGATAAAGATTTGTAGAATACTCTATAAAATTGGCTTTTTCGAGGTTTATAGAGGGTTATTGCCCTGTTTTTCATAAGAATGAAAAGGTATACCTTTATGGATACCGATCACCCTATCTGTTACAGCCATATCACGATGGGTTCAAGTTCTGGTGAATCAAGGTTAAGTCTATTTAATTGGCGGTTTACCTTTAGACGGTTGAATCTGACGGCATCAAGATCATCTATCAATGGACGAATCTTTCTGACCGTTGTCGTTTCATCAGCATGAGCAATGCCAGTGTTTTAGTAGTTTCATCGGCTAACGTCGCGCCGGGCATTCTGTTTCCGGCCAAACAAAAAGGGACGTTAGATTAGAATTTTCGAGAACAGTTTCAATACGGATATCATGAAACCAGTGCTCGAAAAAGTTGTACTCGTAGGTAAAACGGTTACCGGCATCAAATTCAAAGTCATCAAGCGTAATTTTGTAGGGGTCATCAGGAAACCCGAGTCCGCCGGAGTAGGAAATGCCGTAATTTTTGCCATAAATACGGCATTGATGCAGGTGATTATCCTGCCATCCCTGCGCGATCTGAATGATGTAATGAAAAGCCGCTAAAGATGTCTCGCCTGATAGCCTGAATCGGTGCTAGACCATAGGACTGATACCTCCAAGGGCAATTTTCACGATATAGCTTTTCATGGTGAGGTGCCGGATAAAAGCGTGCTTAATTGCTCATTCTATCGCCTATTTAACAAAGTGCCCCACAGAATTTTATGGTCTCACTTCCTCTGGAAGAACCTGAATACGACCGATATAAGGCTTATCCTGAATACCATCATCAGAGTAGTCAGAGGCTGGATCAACTATCACGGTATTTCTGACAACCAGAGAAGAGTCGAGCAATTTATCTACCAAAGTACGCGAATAATCTATCGATGGTTCAACCGGAAAGGTGGGTGTCGTCGGCTGACGTGGGAAAAGCTAAAGCTACTCCTGAAAATGCTGGGTTATCCGTCTCAATGGAGAACACATTCAATGTTCAATTCTCGCTGAATATGTGTGGGGGCACTGGTCTGTCGGGAGCCGGATGCGGTAGTTCCGCACGTCCGATTCTGAGGAGGGGGCTGTCTAGGTGACTAGACAGCTCTACTCAACCAAACCCCAATAAGATTTTTTTTGCCGAAAAATCACATAGTCATCCTTAATATTAATGAATAGTTGATTTTGTTTTTTATTTAAAAAACAATAAGTTATGTTGATTTATTCTGTTTTGATTGATTTGCATTGAATTAGTTATTCTTTTGTTCTTTATCGGTTTTATATATGTTAACACTATTGACAAGTTTTTTATTTGTCCCTAACGTATATTCTGTACGCGACATGTGTGTACAGTGAACAATGATGTGTTTTTTTGAACATTTTTTGCAAACATACAACAGTAAGGAAAATAAGATGGATAAAGCTCAAGAGCTGGAACTGGCTGTAGCTGAACTGAACGCAGAAAACGCCGATGTTGAAAATGAACTACTGCTGGATGTTGCTAGTGGGGTCTCTAATAAAGAGTGGCAAGAATAATACCGTGTGGCCGCAATGCGGCCACCTTTAAATTATAATTGTCAACAACAATTAAAAAAGTATGGATGAGTTTTCTTTTTTGTCTGGTAGCAGGGTCTCAGATGCGCGATTTAACAGGTGGTATTCAAAGCGTTAAAGCTATATCAGTTGATGAATTAAAAGAACGTGACAGCTTATTGATAGATGTGAGGGAAAGTCATGAGTTTGCTAATGGCACGATCCCTGGAGCGTTAACACTGGGACGTAGTTTTCTAGAGATTGAGCTAAAAAAACGTCAGATTGAACCTGAACAGCCGATTGTTCTTTTTTGTTCTAGTGGGCTTCGTTCGAAATATGCTGTATTGGGCCTGACTGCACTCAATTTCGTTAATGTATATTCTCTTGACGGTGGTTTCGAAGCATGGAAAGCGCAAGGTAATCCTGTTGAACAACTCACAATGTTAAGCGAAACCGAAAAAAACCGATATGCGCGTCATCTCTCCTTAAAAGATGTAGGAACTCGCGGACAGCTGAAAATCATGAAATCTAAAGTGCTGGTTATTGGAGCTGGAGGACTAGGATCGTCTTGCTTGCTTTATCTGGCAGCCGCAGGGGTAGGGGAGATTGCTGTCGTGGATCACGATATTGTCGATTTGGGTAACCTGCAACGGCAAGTCATCCACAATGAAACTATGTTGCAAAAGAAAAAAGTTGAATCAGCCTTACATGCGCTACAAGCGTTAAACTCTAGTATCAAAATAAAAGTCATAGATACTGCTATTAACCCTGAAAACATCAAGATTCTGCTGAAAAGTTATGATATTGTCATAGATTGCACTGATAACTTTAATGCTCGTTATACGATCAACGATGCCGCAGTAAAGGCTAATAAGCCATTGATTTCTGCCGCTGTACAACGGTTTTCCGGTCATGTGATGGCGCGTACTCATCCGCATGCTCCTTGCTACCGTTGTATCTATCCCGAAGCGCCGCCAGCAGCGTTGGCACCCTCTTGTTCAGAGAATGGTGTAGTCGGGGTTATTCCTGGTATTTTGGGGCTATATCAAGCGAATGAAGCGTTAAAAGTCATTCTGAGTATAGGCGATATACTGGATGGAAAGTTGCTGAAACTTGATTTGTTGAATAATAAATATCAATTATTAGAAACGAAAAGACGTCCCGATTGCCTGTGTTATAATCAATAAATAATTGAAGGAATGAATATGATTGAGATATCGTTTCCTGAATCTGTCAGTAGTGGTAAACAGATTAATATCGCAGCCAATAATCTTCATGAAATATTAAAAGAAATGCAGGAGCAATACCCCGATATTTTTTATTTGATTGCGACGTATAAAGGAAATAATTTTAAGGTTAAACCTTTTGTTACGTTGTTTATAAATAATGTTATGTCGGTAGAGAGTAATCCTGTATTAAAGGATGGTGATAGGCTGTCCTTTGACATCGCTATTTCAGGAGGGTGAAATGGACGCGAAGCTATTACAAAAGGCCTACGTGTCGCTATTATATAGCGATCATTATCGTATTGCAGATGCTGAAAAAGAGTATGGTTACATTCATTCCACAATGAACGGTGACAGGATAGTAATTGAACGAGCTGCACGTCGCAGGAATTTACGTACCGTGCTTTATGCAGATATGCATTTTGCTCCACATTTTTTTAGTAAGGATTTTTTCCTTGAGCTTGTCAATCAATACTGTGAATCGGACAGCTTCTGGAACTGGAATAGCAGAACTCTGATTGAGAGTTTTTGCTATTTTGTTTGTAAGCACGCAGGACTAAGAGAAGAAGAGAAAATCCTTTTTCTTATCGATGGTATTTATTCTGGTATTTCTACCGGGATGGAAGATTCACCATGGAGTTCTACGATTTCCAGAACTCATGAAAATACTCTTACAGAAGAGATTGATTGTAATCTCTACTTTATGCTGGCTCAATTAAATACAGCCAACTCTCTCAAAGAAATGAATTTTAAAAATAAATCAGCCAGACTGCGCTTTCATAATGAAAATGGCAAAGTGGCATTATCCTGTCGGGAGGCTGTATGAGTGCACGAGTAGGGTTAGGAATTGATTATACACATAGTTACGGTCATAAATTAACTGAATTATTGCAATTAGCACCAAACGGTATCAGTCATTTGTCTGTCGTGGCCATCCCTAATGAAGACGTTGCATATACATTCCGTAATGCATTTTCCCAGTATCCCATGATTCATCATTTTTCTGGAATGGAGCCTGCTGGCATTGATGGGTTACGCCCTGATGTGCTTGTAAAGCAAAATGCCATTAGTAAGATTCTTAAGGCGGTCTGGTGCTTGGAAGATATCGGTATCTGGAATATCGGGCCTTATAACTTACCTTATTTCGCTGCGCCTGTGCTTTGTGAGCCTGTGCTGGCAATGACGATTGAGGGTGTGAAGAAGATTCAATCTGTTTCCAGTATTCCTTTTTCTGCGGAAATACCTTCTTTCAGTATTGCTGCCGGGGATATGGCTTTAGGTAAATTTTTTCATCGGTTGGTTGATGCGACAGGGTGTAACGTTGTTTTAGATATCAGCCATGTATTTTCATACTCCATTTATTTTGACCAACAGCCAGAGGCTGTACTGACTAGCCTGCCTTTGTCCGCTGTGAATGAAATTCACATTGCCGGAGGGAGTGTACATCCAACTCATTCATGGCGATATCGTGATACACATTCAGAACCAATTGTTGACGATGTTTTCCCACTACTGGAACAAGCACTGGCTCAGTGCCCGAATCTAAAAGCTGTGACATATGAGTTAGGAGTGGGTATTACCCCGGATGTGATTCGTACAGACCTGCGGAATATTGAATATGTTTGCCAGCAAATGGCGTTTACCCCTTCGTTCTGAGTAGACAGACAAACTGGGCTGATAATCAAGCTTTTGCAAATAAGGCAATGTATGAAAAACGACAGGACATCTATTCTTCTTATTGATAGTGCTAAAAGAAATCAGTTGATCAGGCTTAATGATGTTACTCAACAGAATGATTTACATAGCCATACCGCCAAAATTGCGAATGTTTTATCGCAAGTTCCTTTTCCATGGACGATGCAAACCTCTTTGGATTTGATTTCAGCTAGCTATTTGGATGCGTTTGAACAAGGATATTTGGGGTTGCGTGCTCATATACAGGAACGCTTTGGTATTTGCCCGATAGAAGCCCATGCTTATTCTCTGGCCGAAAATGAGTATATGGCTGATCTTCATACGTCATTGTCAACCTTCCACGATAAAACTCTGGCCCCTTATATTTTGGCCTCCGTGGGCCATGATTCTGATCGTCAGCGTTTTCCTGGGTCATGCCGTGAAACTATAGGTGTAGCATTATTACGTCATAATGGTGGTATTCCAGGTATGACACCTTTGGGATGGGGCAATATCGAGTTTCTGGTTAAAGAATGTGATTATTCTACCTACGATGAGCAAGGTATGCTGACCACAACAAAAGGTACCTCTGCTGCGGTAGTCTATCTTGCTAGGTTAGCTGGAAAGCTGCATCTATGGCTAAAAAAAGAGCAAATGACTCATGACCGCCATGCATTACATGCAGCAATGATCTACCTGAGCCAGCCATTTCAGGGGAGCTATCTTTTTGATTATTTCCCAGAGCAAGAGCATATGCCTCAGACATGGGTTGTTCCTTTGGAACGTTCTAGGCAGGCGGAAATACTGCTTACGACGGGGGCATCAGGCGACAATGGTCAAATTGCTCTGGTGGCTTCTTATCAGGGATCCATTGCCCGCCAGACACGCCTGACGGCTATGGTTAACGGACAAGAAATTGTAGGGCAAAGAGGTACATTATTAATATCGGCGCAGTTGTCTGGTAATCAGTCCCTCAGTATCACGGTATACGCTACAGGGCAACTTGATCGCATGACGGTGGCATGTCAGAACATGCTGGCAGTGGAATGCGTAGGCTCGCAACCGGTTGTTGCTCCCGACGATGAGGTCATTGTTGGCATATCTGCAAGCCACGATGCCTCTGCCTGTGTGATGATTAACGGAAAAATTCGCTATGGCATTCAGCTTGAGCGCTTAACCCGAGTTAAACGTGACGGGCACCAATACTTAGATACTACCCTAGCTGTAGATTATTGCTTGGATGCTGCTGGATTGACGCGGGAAGATGTGAACTGTTTTGCCTATAACATTCAATCAGCAACGCCGGAGTATATCGGGCTGAACCAGCCAGTTTGTAGCGCAGATTTCTCGCTGTTTGATCCCTTCTCTCCGGAGGTTGTGGTTGTTAGCCACCACTTGTGTCATGCATTTGCTGCCTGGTCAGGGTCGAGATTTTCCAGAGGAAATATTGTGGTAGTGGATGGTTCAGGTGGCAGCGTGGTGGGTCAGAATGATCTATTGATTTCCGGGCAAGAGTTTTCAGAGTACTTAAATGCCGGGCTTAAGGGACAGAAACCGGAATTGCACGTAGTTTCACATTATGCCTTTCGTGAGGATGGGTATACACTGCTAAACCGTGAATATAGTCCGTCGTTTAATATTCGAGCAGGCAGTTACTCACTGGGTGAGGCTTATGCCTCTGTGAGCCAGCTGGTCTTTAACTCTTGGCATGCTTCCGGCAAATTAATGGGGCTTGCGCCTTATGGTATACCGAAATTTGCTGAAGAAATCGCCATTGAAAGCCCGCAGGGTATCTCTTTTGGCTATACTTGGAAGCAGAAATTTAGCGAAAAAGCACGTAACGTGATGGATTACGCGGATCTGGCTGCCTCGGTACAACTGGTTCTGGAAAAAGGGATCTTATCCCGCTTGGAACATTACTGTATCACGAATAGTGAGCCTTTAGTTATGACAGGAGGGGTCGCTCTGAATTCTGTGGTGAACTACAAAGTGCGTCAGAACTTTCACTTGCGCGATTTCTATTTATTCCCCGCTCAGCATGATGCAGGCATTTCCATCGGTGCTGCTAATGCTGCTTATTATAAAAGGCATGCTCGAATTCTTAGCGACGCTTTTAGTCACGATTATCTGGGGAAAATTTACGGTTATGAAGATATTGCCAGTGCCCTTAATTTATTCGCTGACCGGGTGGTCGTGAAGCCCATTGATACCGTCATGCTGGCCGAACGGTTGTATGCCGGGCAAGTCATTGGCTATTACTCTTGCACTAAAGGGGCTGAATTTGGCCCGCGTGCTTTGGGTGCCCGTTCATTGCTTGCCAGCCCTTGTTCGATGGAAAAATGGAAATTTATCAACCGTTGGGTGAAGTTCCGTGAAGATTTTCGTCCTTTTGCCCCTATGGTTACTGCCGAACACCTGAGCCGTTATTTCGAAGGTGAAGGAGACTATAAATATATGCTTGAAGTGTTGCCTGTTCGCCCTGAATATCGTGAGCAGCTTGCCGCTATTACTCATGTAGACGGCTCAGCACGAGTACAAACGGTATCTGCCAGCGACAATGAAGAAATCTATGCTTTGCTGACTGCATTTGGCGAGCGGTCGGGGTTTCCCATCTTGCTGAATACATCGTTTAATGTGCGTGGACAACCTATCGTAGAACAGCCTCAACAAGCGATCGAAATGTTGCTTTCCACTCATATTGATGCGGTAGTATTCGGTGATTATATCGTTGAGCTATCCACCCCGGAGTTTAACACGGAAACGCTTCCTGGACTGTTGCGCCTGAGCCCAGGTTGTCGGTTAAGTGGTATTCTTGAGAAAAACGAGCTGCGTCACATGCTGAGCCATGAATATCAAGGTAGCAATCAGGTCATTACTGCTTCGTTATATCAAGCTCTTCTACGCTTGGTTAGGCAATCGTCTCTAGCGGATACCCAAGCCATATATGATGAGTTAAGCCCCCTGCTCAGAAAAAACATAATGAACTACGTTCGACTGAAGTTTCTGAATATTGCCTGTGATTTTACTGAGAAATCTGAGCATGCAAAACTCTTTCACTGAAGCAGGATTGCGCCGCTACTCGACCCAAGAGGCGCTGAAATTAGCCTTACCAATGCGTAAAAAACTGGGGATCTCGCGCCTGGCTTCTGTTGGCGAATTTGTAGATATTGCCGGAGTCAGTGTAGTAAATGCTGTTCGAACCACATTAAAAAAAGGGCAAATATCAACCACCCAAGGGAAAGGGCGTAGCCTATGTGTCGCTACCTGTAGTGCATTAATGGAGGCCTATGAGCGTCACTGTGCTTGCTGGTGTGATGACCTTATCATCCGTCACGATGCTCAACATGATGACCGGCTCATACTAAGGCTGCTAGGGTTTGATCCGGAATGTGACATCGAAGACTGGGTACCGGGATATGAGTTACAAACCGGGAAAAAGGTCTTGTTACCGGCTGTAGAAGTACAGTTTCCTTATCACGGATCGGATGCACAGCGGGTGAATATACGCGCACATACTTCAGGACTAGCGTGTGGCGGTATCTTAGAGGAAGCTATCTGTTTCGCTATTCTGGAATCCTTTGAACGTAATATTATCTCCCAATTTTACCAGAACTGTTTGTCGAGTATTTGTGCAGATATTATCGATCCGGAAAGCATCAACCATCCGCCGACAAAAACCTTATGGCTGAATCTGTTTGATAAAGGATATGAAAGTTTCGCCTTACGTATTCACGGGGCGATACCGACCTATTATGTGGCTTTATACGATCCTACCAGTATGGGGCCGAAATTTATGATTGCAGGTTTCGCCTCTGGATTCACTGAAACGCAAGCGCTGGATGCCGCTTTAATGGAGGCTGTTCAGGGGCTAGTGGTCAGTTTGCAGGCGTCACGAGAAGATTTGAGTCGTCATCAGAAGAAGTACAACGATAAAAGCTTTTTTAATCATTCACGTTTTTACATGTTGCGTGAATTATTCCACAAACATTATGAAACGGTAAGTATGCCGCTGGCGCAGGATGCCCCAGCAACACTTGCCTCTGCTACCAGACTTTTAACCAGAAAACTGGCGGAAAAAGGGAATGAACACGTTTATATCATAGACTTATCTCTGCCTGAGGTGCCTTTTCATACGGTGAAAGCTGTTATTCCAGGGTTATTTGACTGGCACGTCAATCCGAGAAGGAGACAATAAATCGTGTTATTTGCTCGTAAACAAAAGCCAGTTGTGTTTGGTGGTCCCTCCTTGCTCCGTGACCCACGTTATGACTCAATAATTGAGTTTCGCCCGCCAGTCCAAGCGGGTGACTTACTGGCTCTGTTGGGGAGTGGTAGGCCTGTTCTGATCACGGATGGCCTTTTTGGTAGCAATATGTCGATTACCGTAGTGGAGTGCCTAGATTTTATCAAAGCAGGGGGAATACTACTTGGCAGTTCCAGTATGGGGGCATTGCGTGCCGCAGATTGCTATAGTCAAGGAATGGTAGGGATAGGACAAGTATTTCAGGGATATCTGTTCGGATATTACCACTCTGATGCAGATGTGGCCTTGCGATATCATATGGGGAGTTATCAGGAGATCACCCTTTCTTACGTGCATATAGAACATATTGCTTGCTATCTAATGATAGGGGGGCAGATAAGCGCACTACAAAAACGCCAGATGATGGCTCTGATACGGCGAATCATTTGGTATGAACGTTACATTGATCTGGTTATTAACGCCATGCTTAAGGTTGCTCCGTATTTAGACGTAGCGAAGTTACGTTCTTTATTTAAAGACGATGCTATGCACCCTAAAAAACAAGATTCCAAGTTAGCAATCGATTATTTAGTGAAATTTTATTTGGCAAGATGTGAGTAATAAGTAATGAAAAATCAGAATTGGTTAAAAAATATTGGCTACCTGGATAGTACATTTCGTGCAATGCAATCAACATCAAACCAAATGAGTCATTTATTGGTTGGGGCTTTGGGAGGCATGTTTGGTGCTGCAGTCTCATTACGTGTTTCCATCGCATTTTACTCATCTCTCTTCTTGGAGATTCCTTCCGGATTGCTGGCTGATCGGTTAGGTCATTTTAAAAGTGTTGCCTTAGGAAGTTGGTTTACTACTATTGCTCTGCTCGCACTGTATTGCTCGCTTGCAACTACAGATAATATCGATGCGCAAATTGCACTGCTTATATTCAGCTCTTTTTTAAGCGCCATAGGGATGGCTTTGATTTCTGGTGCTTATCAGGCGATGTTACAGGATCTGATTGATTACCAAATCGTTAAACATGGTGAAGAACATACTTTACGCACCAAGGCAATCCTGCTTTCTCAACGGTACGGCAAAGAAATAGTTTCTATCGTTCCGGTTCTTTTTTTACTGGTTTTGTTAGTGCTTTACCGAATGATCGGACATGCTGAAACCATGTTATTTATTCCGGCTGCGATGTTTATTTGCCTTGGAATATGGCTATGGCGTTTTCCTCAAATGAATGGTATGCATGATCATCACGCAAAACAGGGCATACATATCGCGCGTAAAAGCATGTTGCGTCATTTTATTACGCATCTGCGTGGGTTATCTCATTCCCAATGGCTGACTTTACTGAAACTTTCTGTGGTAATCATTTTCCTGAATTTTTCCATGGTTCATGTTCACACTTATCTCATGGTTTCTGAATTCAGGGAATACAATATCATGGAAGTTAAAATGATTTACCTAGTCCCTCTGTTTTTGTTTATTGCATCGTTTGATGTGGCTCACTATGTTAAGGGTATGATAGTCCCACGTGTAGCAGCAAAATTCTCAGATAATTCGATGATTATAATTTCTTTCGTCAGCCTGATGCTACTCTCGGTGTTTTGCTACCTTCTTTACCTCTATGTTAATGGTATTTTCGCATTGATCCTATACGTCCTGTTTTTTAGGGCTACCGTCACTATTGGTCAGGACGTAGCGATCAGTAATTTTCTTGCTCGTTTACCAGAGGAGATTCGAGCACTTTCTCTGAGCCTTGTGATGAGTACTGTGATTGTGTTATATGGGGCATATTCTGTTTATTTAACCTTTACTGGTACTGGTGCCGAACCAGCGCAATATGTCTTGCTGGAAATAGCTGCTATTGCATTGATAGGGGGAATTTTTGCGTTTTACCTGAAAATTGCTCCACAAACAGATACCAAACATTCTGAGTTGCAACCTCTTAATTAAACCACTGTAAGGAATGATGTGTCATGCAAGCAGGCAAAATAAGACTTTTCTCCACAGCCAGAACTGACGTTTATGTTCTGACCGAAGACTTTGCTCCAGCACTGGAGTTTTTTTTACTCAAAAACAAAGACAACTTTGCACCGTATGAACCTTTGCGTTCTCCAGAGTTCTACACACGCAAAAATATTACACAGCGTATTGCTGATGTATGGCCAGATTATCAGGCTAAAAAATGTTTGCTGCTGGTGTTTACCCTCACAGGCAAAGATGAGGTGGTAGGAAGTGTCAATTTCACTAATTTCGTATATGGGGTTTTTCAGGCCGGTTATTTGGGTTTTTCTCTTGATCTACACCATGAAGGTCAGGGACTGATGTCAGAAGTAATAGCAGCAGCATTACCTTGGATACGCCAGCACTATGGACTTCATCGTATTATGGCAAACCATCTGCCGGACAATGAGCGCAGTAAAAAAACACTCTCTAGGCTGGGGTTCATGCAGGAGGGTTTTGCCCGTTCTTATCTAAAAATTAATGGTAAATGGCAAGATCATGTCCTTAATTCGTACGTGTTTGAAAACTAAGGAGGTAGATCAGTGAGCCTTCATACAACACAACATTATTTAAAGCAAGCGCTGTCAGAATTGGTTGTTCAAACGCGTGAGCTTTATGGGTCGGGTACAACAACACGACTTGAAAAATTTTTTTCTGGGTTGACTGGCGAGCAGCAGAATAAACCGAAACATTCTCAACAGAAACCGCGCTTGATGTTTTTTCCAGATATGAACAATGGGCCATGGATTGAAGCAGATAGCACAGATGTGACATCGCAAGTCGCGACACTGCTTGAAGAACATTATCATACAATCAAGTCGGAGTTCATGGCAGCAGCAGAGCTCTTAACAAGTTATACTTCGCGCACTCTTTTCAAAAACCTTGGTGATAATGACTGGTCATCTATTTCATTGTGGAGCAGGGGAAAATTTAGTGATAAAGCCATTCACTTTCCTCAACTGCAAGAGGTGATTACTCAGCTTGAAGGCAAACTCTTTCCTTGGCGTGGTGAGATTTCTTTCATGAGGCTGAAAGCCGGTAGCTATTTACCGGAACATTATGACTGGACCAATGTACAGATCACCTGCCATCTCGGTATCAATATCCCTGAATACTGTAGTTTGGTGGTTGCGGGTGAGGAACGTCATTGGGAAGAAGGTAAGGCTATCTTTTTCGATCACAGTTTTTTGCATAGTGCTTATAACCACTCGGAACGTGACAGGGATATTTTGCTGATTAATTTATTACACCCTGAACTTACTCCAGCTGAAGTTTATGCTGTCACAGAACTGGGTATTGTTCTGGCTAATGTATCAGAAAGACAAAAATAATCTTTTATGGTTTTAGCATTTGCTGAGGAACCAAAGGCGGCGCTTACTTTCAGCTTGTTAACAACACTGGTAATGCTGCAATTGTCGACCATGCGGTTGGCCTAACGATAAATGATAAGCCTGTGCCACGAGGCACTGCAATTAACCTAAAAGATCCCCAATATAGTCCCAGAGTAGCAGGTGATAACGCTATCACGCTAAAGGTGGAATTGGACAGGGAGGGCCAATTCTTACTTACTACCTATCCTAATAAGGCTATTTTATTTGCCATTTTGAACCTGGGCAGTGCTCACTGTTCATTGATAAGAATGGCCTGCAACAATTACGCCTATTGAGATAGGCACTTACGCAATACCAAACCAGACATTTTCAGGTGAGTCAGTGAAAAGATTGATGACAGCAATGATAGTGACCGGTCTGTTAGGTTGCCCGGTTACTTCCGCGCAGGCGGAAGGGGTGGGGATCAATACTACCCGCATTATCTATCCAGCGGATAGCCGCGCGACAACCGCCTCAGTGAGCAATACTAGTAAAGAGGTGGTCTATTTAATACAGGCGACAATCAGCTCTACTTCTGCGGGAGACAAAACCGCCCCATTTCTGGTGACGCCTCCCCTGTTTCGTATGGAACCAGACAGCCAGAATCAGGTGCGCATCGTCAAAACTGGTCCGTCGCTGCCTATCGACCGGGAATCGCTGTTCTGGTTTACGGCGAAGGTCATTCCGTTAAGCTCTGAATCCGATAATCGCTCCCAGCGGAATGTCTCCGGCGGAATACCAGTGAAAGGAAACTTAATGAAATATTTAAAATTATTCGTGTTGCGTGTTGGTTTTATGGTTATTGCTGCCACGGTTTATGGTCATCAAGGGGTACAGGCT
>NZ_JBHFKT010000065.1:0-12066 GCF_042879335.1 Photorhabdus sp. RM96S
AGGATGTCCCGGCCGTTGAGAATGTTCAGGGGGCAATAAGGGGAGCAGTAACTCCCATGCTTCATCAGGAAGGTCGTAACGAGCCATAACAGGTTTTTTCCGAAAGTCAGAACCAGGGGATTATTCTATCTCAGTCTATTGCGGGACACAGCCTAATATACCCTATGGATTTCAAGATGCATCGCGACGGCAAGGGAGAGAATCAGCTAACTATGTGACCGGGGTGAGCGAATGCAGCCAACAAAAAGGCAACTTGAAAGATAACGGATATATGCTCTTCATCTTTCAAGTTATATCTTTGTTGGCTACGCTTACTCTTCCCAGTCACCAAAGCAATCACATGAACGTCTTACAAACACAGATTGCATTTCAGTCAGATTAATGAGCACTGACCTTAGTATGATTTGATCGTCATTCCTTCTCAGTGTTATTTGATCATTCATGCAATTGCTTTACCCCAGTCACATAATTAGTTGTGTGGCTGAGGATTTACTTACCTGCCGCTGCGAAGTAATTTGAAATCTATTGGGTATATCAAATGAAAGAAATACTTCAGTCAACGCATTAGTTAATTGTATAATTTGTTCTTCCGAATGATTAGGAGTAATATTTACCCTAAGTCTCTCAGTTCCAACTGGTACAGTTGGTGAATTAATTGGTTGTAAATAAACATTATGTTTTTCAAGTAACTGATGTGTTACTGCTTTACATTTTATTGCATCTCCAATTAATACAGGTAATATATGTGTCTCACTAGAATTCATGATCGGAATTCCTGCTTTACTGAAATAATCTCTTAGCATTTTAGTTTTTTTATGTAGTTTTTTTCTTTCTGTATCAGAAACTTTCAAGTACTCAACACTTGCATAACATGCCGCCACTATAGCTGGTGGTAATGAAGTCGTAAATATAAACCCTGAAGCAAAAGAACGAATTGTATCAATTATTGGTTCAGAACCAGTAATATACCCGCCAATAATACCAACTCCCTTAGCCATAGTTCCTTGAATAATATCAATTGAACCTGCAATACCTAAGTCAGCAGCAATTCCTGCACCTCTAGGCCCATACATACCAATTGCATGTACTTCATCAAGAAATGTTAAAGCATTATACTTTTTAGCAAGGCCTACAATTTCTTTAATTGGCGCAATATCGCCATCCATAGAGTAAATCGATTCAAAAACAATTAATTTTGGTCGTTCATACGGTTGTTCCGCAAGTAACTTTTCTAAATTTTTTGTATCGTTATGTCTAAAAATTGCACGTTCTACCTTCGTACTACATATACCATTAATAATAGAAGCATGATTGAGTTCATCAGAAAAAACTATACAGTTTTCAAATAAACGTAATAAACACTGCAACGTTGCATCATTTGAGCCATATCCTGTTGGAAATACTAGTGCCAATTCTTTATCATGCCATTCAGCTAGCGAAGATTCTAAAACTCCATAATGATAGTGAGTACCCCCGATATTACGAGATCCCCCCGAACCTGCACCAAATAAATCAATCGCACTATGCATAGCTTCAACGACAACTGGATGTTGAGACATTCCTAAGTAATCATTACTACACCAAACAACAACAGACTCACCATTGTTTGAGCTATTTAGTTTAGCTAAAGGATATTGTCCACGAATACGATTTAATGTAACAAACTCACGATATTGTCCACTTTTTTTCAATGCTGCTAGCTTTTTACTAAGTATTTCTATATACATATTGAGCCTCCAATTATGGATTTAAATAAGCTTTCAAAATAGTAGATCACTTTGCAAAACGCCTTGTACAATAAGGGAGACAAGCTATACATAGCAGAGTTATGAGTTACTACGGTCTATCAAGCATCAAATTTGCACTATTCGGATATTAATCAAATAGACTAACTATATCAGTATTATGAAATCCTATTTATATCTATTCCTCTCATTTAAAATGATATTCTGTCAATAATAAAACACCTATAAACATTCCCATAAAAGGATTATAAATTCATTTTCTAATCAACACATGAAATTTTCAGTAAAAAATATCACCCCTTAAATGTTATAAAATTCATATTTATATAATTTTAAAATCGTGATAACATATTTATTAAAATAATTAATTTCATGATTACATTAATTCATAGTCCATATATTAAAATTAATTATTTTATGAAGTAAAATATTAAATATATTACTTTCCACTACAGTTATCTATCAAGGAAAAATTGCAAATACCTTAAAAAATCATAAATAATTTACTCCATACGGAAACATATGAGCCTATGCTTCTTTTTACGGGAAACTGAACCATGCTTACTGATATATTTGTACATTATTTTAGTGTCATACAAGATCCGAAACTATCTACCAAAGTCACTTGTCTCCTCTTTGATGTTTTATTCCTGACAATTTGTGCCACCATTGCTGGTGCATACAGGTGGAAACACATTGAAGATTTTGGTGAAGCCTATTTGGGCTGGTTTCAGGAAAAAAATCTCTTCCTTAATGGTCAGTCCGTTCATAACACGATTGCCCACATTATTCCCTGTCTTAATCCGCCCAAATTGGGACGTTGCTTTCTGCAATGGATCAAAACGGTTTATGGGCAGTTAGAAGGACTATTGATTACCATTGGTGGTAAAACCCTAAAAGGGACACATTACCATCATTCCAAACAATCTGCGATCCACATGGTAAACGCTTTTACTACCGCTAATGGCCTGATGATGGTTCAGAGTAAAAAACAAGAAAAATCAAATAAAATCAAAGCAACTCTAGAGATTATTTACTTACTGCAACTAAAAGAATACTTAATATCAATTAATGCGACAGGATGTCAAACCGAGATTACTTCATTGATTGTCGGACGAGGTAGTGACTATTTATTGGGTATCAAATGGAACCTCCATAAGGCTTTAAAAGCTGCTACTTCCAAACATATAGCCTGCCATCTCCCTAAGCACCTCTTTGTAGAAAGGTATCATGACCGAATTAAAATCCGTGAATATTATGTTTTACCGACCAGTCAGTTAACGAGAATCCCCCCTAATTGGAAAGGTTTGTCTCCGCCAAGTGCAATGGTGAATTATCAGCAGGAAATGTTGGGAGAAGTCTCCCTTGACTACCATTATTACATCAGCTCAGTCCCTGCCAGTACCGTAAGAGGATGTAGGGAAATTGAAATAGCTTACATTGGATACTGGATGCTTCAATAAAAGAAGATGCCTGCCAGATATACCTCCCAAACGAGGCAAAAATTCTGGCCTGTATAAGCATAATATGTTAATTATGTTAATTATGTTAATTATGTTAATTATGTTAATTATGTTAATTATGTTAATTATGTTAATTATGTTAATTATGTTAATTATGTTAATTATGTTAATTATGTTAATTATGTTAATTTTAGAATCAAAAAAATAATATTGAGTGTAAACAAAATTGCTGAAATAAATAGTCAGTATTTTAGAGGCAGTTCTTATTGCTGGATTAACTTCGGCGGCTAATAAGCAAGCTCTCATGCTCTTGCCCTAAGTTATCTATCATCTCATTCTAAAAATACACATTCATTACAAAAATAACTAATAGAGGCGAAAAAATCATGCAAGAAAATCTATCTATTCGTAAAGCTACAATTCAAGATACAGAAGATTTAGTGGAGTTAAGAAAAATTTTATTATCCAGTGGTAATACCCACTATTCCGCTAAAAGTGAAGAAGATAATTTAGCCTGGCAAAATGCATATAGAGATTGGATTAAAGAGAATATTTCAAACAAAAATGTATTAATTCTGGTTGGACAATATGGTGAAGATACAAGCATTTGTTCATGTGTTATTGGAATTATTGATTTACGAGCCCCTATGGTCGGTGCACTTAATGGGCGAATTGGTTGGGGACAATCTCTTGTAGTACGTAAGGATAGGCGAGATTTAGGGATTGCTGAAGCCATGATGGATAGTTTCCATAGTTGGTTTAAAAAGCAAGGTGTTCATAAAATTGTTATTCAATCTAGTAAAATGGCAGAAGAATTCAATAGAAAAAGAGGTTATATACACACTGGAGAACAATTATTATTTAAAACAATTAAATAGGAAAATGATACTATGAAAGTTTTAATTATCGGAATGGGCTTCTCAGGGAAAATGTTTGCTGAATCATTTCATAACATATCACATCTATACAATGAGGGCATTAGTATTGCTTATACTTCCAGATCCAAAAAGAATATTAGTTTGATGTACTACCCTACTGTCAGCTCAGCTTTAGAATTATTTAATCCAGACATATTAGTAATATCTGTTAATGATGAAAGTCATGGGGAAGTTTTATCTTTAATTCAAAAATTCAATGGATTTGTTATATGTGAAAAACCTTTTGTAGATCCTAGCTTCAAATTAAGCACAACAGAAAATCTATTAGAATTTTCATCAGGATTTTGTTTAAACATGGTTGCAAGATATTCACAAGCAGCTCGATTATTAAAAGTTTATGTAAAGGAAAATAATTTAAAACTGTTAAGAGCAAACTTCTTATGGGAAAAGAATAGAATTAATGACTATCGTCCAACAACAGGAATTATCAGTGAAATCATACACCCTTTAGATCTTATTCAGTGGATTAACTTCGATTCCCCATTATATTTAGACCACATTCAAGGTGTAAAGTCTGATTATTCAATATCTGGAAACGAAGTTCCAGACAGTGTTTCTATCATAGGTGAAATTAATGGAGCTGTAGTCACAGGATATAGTAGTTTTGTAAATCTATTTAGAAGAAGAGAATTAGATTTTGTTTTCCATAATGTTCATAATCAATTAATTTTTTCCCAACTAGCTTTTGACACACCAAACTGGTATGAAGATTCAGTAAGAATTTGGACAGAAACTAGTATTCAAACTGAAGAAATTTTATATTTCAACTCTCTTGACCATGAGTATAATGGAGATAGAAAAATAGAGCGGATTATCAATGTTGTCAAAGACATTACTGACTTTGTTATTCTGGGAAAAAAACCTTCTTTTGGATTTCCAACTATAAAAGAAGCTATACGCCTTCAAAAACTACTTAATACAATTGATTCTAAGAAGCCAAATTTTCATAAAGTCAAATATAACCATTCAAAAGAAAGAATCTTATTAAATGAGCAAAGTGGATTTGGACGATTAGGATAAAAATAATAAGGAACTTAAATGTGATTTTTCAGACCTCGACTGACAACTTTATGTATATTTAACATATGTTAGTTGAGGTTAATACGAACAAGAAAATACAGGGTCAAGTGGTGATTGACCAGATTATCCATACAACGGGTTCTGGCTACAGAGATTTAGTGATAAAAATTGGAGACATCTTGTGCATCCATCATATTTTCTATAAGGGGATCATTATAAGGTTCTGAAAGACCTCGTTGCACGAGATATGAAAGAACATGTGCATCTTTACTGTCATTTTTATCTAGGTTTTATAAAGCATTTCCCGGGCTCGAACACAGGAAAGGGAAGAAAGCAGCCGACATTCAGCTCTTTGTTGTACCAGACAATATGTGATATTACGGTGATAGCCAGCCGTTGGCTCAAATCCAACGCAGATTTTTAAATAAGGTTTGCTTGATGCCACGTCCAATAATCGTTTGTAATCAATTAGATCATTAGTTACCTTCATATAAACCTGCCGTCCGTTTCCAAAGAAGATCAGAGCATCATGTAATTTTTTCGCAATATCCAATGCAATAATGACAGTATCTGAGCTATGTTAATGTTGTTTCTGAGCAGTCATTTTTACCCGTCATCTTTCAAGTTGCCTCTTTGTTGGCTGCGCTCACTCACCCCGGTTACATAGTTATCTATGCTCCCGGGGATTCGCTCCCTTGCCGTCGCGATCCATCTTGAAATCCATAGGGTATATATCTTTCTATCATTTGAAGTGATACCACTTAATAGTTTGATAGAAATAGTTACTCATTGTTTTGTTACTGAAGTAACATGGCCTAGAGTTTTCCGAACATGAATGGATGGCTAAATTATTAGGTACTCAAATCTATTTTGCGCCCCCTTACTCCCGAGAACTTGGTGTCAATGAAAACACAAATGGATTGATTCGTCAGTATTTTCCAAAGAGAATAAACTTTTCATCAGTGACAGAACAGGAAACAAGATTTATCATGAATAGGCTTAATAATCACCCACGTAAGGCATTGAGGTATCCTCCTGATGAATTATTTAAGGGAATACGAACATGTTTACTTCCAGATTAACGATGTTGCACTTATTATGTGAATCTACCGTTATTTAAAGTTACTATGCGAATGTACACTATATATTGATAAAATAATTATTACTCTACTTTAATAACCAAGTGATTATAATATAATAAAGTTCATTATTTATAATATTTTCAACTATGTAAAGGTGGAAAAACCATGAAAAATGTCATTTTTTTAGCTATAGGTATGTTTTCATTGGGGTTTGATGCTTATATTATCGCCGGACTTGTACCTGGAATTAGCGATAGTTATCAAAAAAGCGCCTCTCAAGTCGGACAAGCCGTAAGTATATTTACCTTATGTTATGCAGTATCTGCTCCATTATTTGCTTCTCTTTTAGCAGGTAAACCTATAAAAAAAGTTCTATTAACTTCTATAGTAATCTTTGGACTTGCAAATGCATTAACAGCCGTCTCTCCAAATTTCTCTATATTTTTGATATCAAGAGCAATTGCTGGTGTTGGTGCTGGTTTATTTTCACCATTAGCTGTAACAGGAGCAACTATGTTAGTACCTGTGGAAAAGAAAGGGAGAGCACTTGGCTTAACAATAGGTGGAATGAGCATGGGAACTGTATTAGGTGTTCCTATAGGCCTTTACATCGCTAACCAATTTAATTGGCAATATGCAATGTGGTTTGTCGTTCTTCTTAGTTTAATTTCTGCTTTAAGCATTCTTAAATTTCTACCACATGTTCCAGTCACAGCCCCTCCAGCTATAAAAGAAAGAATTGCAATGTTTTTAGATAAAAGAGTAACCATCACTGTCTTAATAACATTCTTTGCAAGTATTGCAAGCTTGGGTTTATATACCTATTTATCTCCATTACTACAAGACCTTAATAACTCAAATGATTTAACAATATATTTATGGGCTTGGGGATTAGGTGGATTATTTGGTAGTATATCAATTGGGTATTTAATTGACTACTTTAAAAAACCCAAAACTCTAATGGCACTTATTCTAATCATTTTAACATGTTCCGTCGTATGTATTCCAATAATGATTAACCTATCGCTTATAAAATATTTACCGTTTTTCATATGGGGAGCTATGGGATGGGCATCAGGAGCACCTCAGCAACATATTTTATTATCTTATCAGCCTAAACACGGAAGCGCAGCCGTCGCGCTCAATAGTTCGATTAACTATCTAGGAAGCTCGGTAGGAGCTACATTAGGTGGAATAATTATATCTCTAGGAATGGGTACTATAGCTCTAATTTATTTTGCGGTTCTCTCTATGGTTATTTCATTAGGTTTTCAGTTTTATAGTATGAGAAGCAACGATTTTAAAACAGTTAACACTAAAAAATCTGTATAAAAAACAACCGGCCATTTCAGATATAAGATAAATGCCCGGTGACCTTACCTTATCCCAGCCATCCGGTTCATGCATGCTACAGCTTCCTTTCTTTATTTGGAGCCTAACATCATGAACCGTATCCAATACATGGCCGAACAAAAACAACAGCATATTATCAACTGATGTCGCAGTGACCTGGCCAGAAAACAGTATTGTGAACATCTGAACATCACCAACTGGCATGTTCTACATTTCGTGACCAAATTGCTGACAGCAAAAACATCCCAGATATTATCCAGACACTGCCCATCATATTCCCCATTTCACTCCAACCTACCGAAGAGTTCCCTCAACTTTTTATCCAATAACAATTATCCTCTTTCCGGTAAACCGTCGACATGACACCTAATGTAGTGGTCTAATAAAACCGGACACCCATTTAAGTGGTAAGATTACCACGTTAGTTAAAAGAGGTGTTCAATGACAAGACAACGTCGTACGTTTTCTACAGAGTTTAAGCGTGATGCTGCCAGTCTGGTACTTGACCAAGGCTACCGCCTTGCAGAAGCAGTTAAGTCACTTGGTGTGGATGAATCGGTACTGCGGCGCTGGGTTGAGCAACTTGAGCAAGAACGGGGCGGTGTGACACCGAAGGCTAAAGCCCTGACGCCAGAGCAGCAGCGCATTCAAGAGCTGGAGGCCAGAGTCAATCGGTTAGAGCGGGAGAAAGCGATATTAAAAAAGGCTACCGCTCTCTTGATGTCGGACGAACTCGAACGTACACGTTGATAGACTCGTTAAGAGAGCATGAAGCAGTGGAATTAGTCTGTGATGTGTTTGATGTTGCCGCCAGCAGTTATTACGAACACAAGCATTGCAGCAGGCTGATTAATGTTGAACGGTTAGAGCAGCGCAGTAAAATCACCGCGTTATTTAAAGCAAGCCGCCACTCAGCGGGTAGCAGAACGTTACTGGGCATGATGCGTGCTCTGGGGTATCAGATAGGGCGCTTCAAGGTCAGAAGCCTGATGAAAGAAGCCGGGATAATCAGTAAGCAGCCTGGCCCACACCGTTATCAAACAGCCCGGACTGAACGGTCAGATATCCCGAATCATCTCAATAGGGAATTTGACGTTAGCGCGCCAGATAGTGTCTGGTGCGGTGATATTACCTATATCTGGGCAGAAGGCGGCTGGCATTATCTGGCTGTGGTACTGGATTTATACTGTCGTCGAGTGGTTGGCTGGGCATTATCGGCAAAGCCGGATGCGGATTGAGTGGTTAAAGCACTGGACATGGCATACGAGCAACGCGGCAGACCGCAAAACGTGATGTTCCATTCAGACCAGGGTAGCCAATATGCCAGCCATTCATTCCGGCAAAGGCTGTGGCGTTATCGCATGACGCAAAGTATGAGCCGCCGTGGCAATTGCTGGGATAATGCCCCAATGGAAAGGCTGTTTAGAAGCTTGAAATCAGAATGGATGCCTGTAACCGGTTATATGACCAGAGCAGAAGCCCAGCGGGATATAAGTTTTTACCTGATGGATTATGACAACTGGAGTCGGCCACATCAGTTCAACGAGGGGGTGCCACCGGCAAAAGCTGAGGCTCTCTCTAATTTACTGTCCGGAATTAGTTGACCACTACAAGCGCTGAATTCATACATCTGATTCAATTGTCGCAGGGAAAAGCTGAACAGCAATTCGGCGACTTTATCATTCCGACACAGGAACCTGACTGGCGACAGATAGAGAAAAGCGCACTTGCTCTGCTAGCACGCAGCAAAGATCTGCACATTATTATCCTGCTCATGCAAGCCTGGTGCCGCCAATACGGCTTGGTTGGATATGCACAAGGTCTGATGTTATTGGAACAGACAGTTGCGCGTTATTGGGAAACCTTGTGGCCCGCCGTAAAACAAGATGGTGAACCAGACCCACTGATGCGTATTAACGCATTACAGGGGCTAGGTGATGGTTTTGCGCTGGCTAAACAGGTGCGTCTGTGCGAATTCGCCCGCAGGAATGGGATAATCCTCACCGTGGCAGATATCATGAAATGTCTGGATGGCAGTAACACGGAAGAGAGTCCATTTCCCGGTGGGATAGATCTTCTGATTGCTGAATTACAGCAAGGTGAAGCACCGGTGATAAAGCTAATCCCACAAATAGCCGCCACCCTGCAATGCCTGATTAACACATTACGTAGCCATCTTGGTGACAGTGGTCTGCCAGATATGCGCCGTCAAATGGCAATATTTCACCATCTGGTACAGCTTCTCGCCCCGCAACCCGATACTGCTCAAATTGAGGAGGATAGCCAACATCCCCTACCGGGCAATGGTAACAATACGCACCAACCAAGCCTATCCAATAGCTGGCAGCCATCCAGTATCCAGAATCGTGAACAGGCTCAACAAGCGCTGGAAGCGGTACGGCAGTACTTTCTATTACATGAATCCAGTCATCCAGCACCATTGATGATTGCACGAGTGAAACATCTCATTAACCAGGATTTTATGAATATTATGCGCAATCTTGCTCCAGAGGCTGTCGATCAACTTGAACACTTTTTGGGCTGTAAAAAGCAGACATAACGCGAGCTGAGGAGACAGCAAAATGGGGGGTAATACGCTGGAAAAGCCGCTGTTACTCCGTCAATGACTCATAACTACTGATTTTGTCGATGGAGAATACTATGTCAGGATCAAACAGCGGGCAAAAATTCATCGCCCGTAATCGTGCACCACGAGTACAAATTGAATACGACGTCGAACTATACGGTGATGAACGTAAGGTTCAACTCCCTTTTGTCATGGGAGTGATGTCGGACTTAGCTGGAAAATCTGCTGATCAACTTCCTCCACTCAGTCAGCGAAAGTTTCTCGACATTGATGTTGATAATTTCGATGACCGCATGAAATCACTACTCCCAAGCGTTGCCTTTCCGGTGGACAACACCTTGAGCGGTGAAGGGAAAATTCAAGTCGCTCTCACTTTCAACACAATGGATGATTTTCTACCTGATGCGATAGCACGTCAGGTTGAACCACTTAATCAGCTCCTGGAAGCACGTACTCAACTGGCTAACCTACTGTCTTATATGGATGGCAAAAGCGGAGCCGAAGAGCTAATCGCGACTACCCTACAAGATCCGGCATTACTGAAATCGTTAAGTACTGCACCGCTGAACAACACAGAATCCACAAATCCAGCAGCAAAACAAGAGCAGGGAGACAGCCATGAGCCAGCCTGAAATCCACTTAGCTGGTGAAAACTCCAGCCAAACGACTCACTACAATCAGAGTGAACTTAATGCGTTACTCAGGAAAGAATTTCGCCCTAAAACAGATCAGGCACGCCTCGCCGTGGAAAACGCCGTTAAAACTCTGGCACATCAAGCGCTGGAAAACAGTCTGACCTTATCGAGCGACACTTTCAGCACCATTCAGGTACTGATTGCCGCCATTGACAACAAACTTTCGCAACAAATCAACGAAATTCTCCATCACGCTGATTTTCAAGCACTGGAGGGTGCATGGCGTGGTCTGCTCTATTTAGTCAGCAACACGGAATATGCTTCCTGGCGTAGTCTGCGCGAATCGGAAGATGCTCGTTACATTGGCTTGGTCATGCCACGTTTTCTGGCACGTTTACCTTACGGTATCAGCACTAATCCCGTTGAAAGATTCGATTTTGAAGAAAAAACCGCAGGAGCTACCCACAGTAACTATGTCTGGAGCAATGCAGCCTATGCGATGGCGGTGAACATTAACCGTTCCTTTAAAGAATATGGCTGGTGTGCATCCATCCGGGGCGTCGAATCAGGCGGAGCAGTGGATAAACTGATCTGTCACACTTTTCCGACAGATGATGGTGGTTTGGATATCAAATGCCCAACGGAAATTGCTATCAGTGATCGTCGTGAAGCTGAGTTAGCAAAAAACGGCTTTATCCCGTTGGTTTACCGTAAAAACTCCGATTTTGCGGCATTTATCGGCGCACAATCACTGCAAAAACCTGCGGAATATATGGATGCCGACGCCACAGCAAACGCTAATCTGGCCGCTCGCTTACCTTATCTGTTTGCCTGCTGCCGATTTGCACACTATCTGAAATGTATTGTGCGTGACAAAGTGGGATCATTTCAGAGCCGCGACGACATTGAACGCTGGCTAAATAAATGGATCATCAACTATGTTGACGGCGATCCCGCCAACTCCTCACAACAGACCAAAGCGCGCAAACCACTAGCAGCGGCTGAAGTACAGGTCATCGAACAGGAAGATAACCCCGGATATTATCAAGCCAAATTCTTCCTGCGTCCCCACTATCAACTGGAGGGATTAACGGTTTCCCTGCGGCTGGTATCAAAACTGCCCTCTCTAAAACCTGTCTTTCCTACACAAATATTTTAACCTGCCCCCTCGTTATTGAACTTTTTCCTCATAGATTGATCTCAATAACAAACACGACTTGAGGTAATCTTTATGTTTTCAACC
>NZ_JBHFKT010000066.1:0-11834 GCF_042879335.1 Photorhabdus sp. RM96S
GGTCGAGTCGGATGGGAACGACTTTGGGAAGGTTGGTTTCGGCTGCAAACCCTGATAGACGGCTATTTGCTGGCTAAATCAGTTGATTTGGAGATCTGATCAAGAGACAGCAGCTAAACCCCACGTCACCACGCGGCCATCCGCAGTTAACGCGGTAAACGCTGTACTATTCCCGTAGATAGCACGAACATTTTTCAACTGCTCTGCTACAGCGCGGCTATCACCTCCCCATTCGCTATCACCCCAAGTGACTACAGTCCCATCACGGCGCAATGCAGCAAATGCAGCCTTCGAGCTTGTGACTTGAATAATATCTTGCAGATTTGAGATAAATTCTGGAACTTTTCCTCCCCTATCAACATCACCCCACGCGACCACAGAGCCATTAGCACGACGGGCTGCAAATGCATGCACTGTTGCGGTCACTTCAACAATGTCATTTAATCCCGCTATATCTTTTGGCACCACTCCGCCATAACTGTCTCTTCCCCAAGCCACCACTGAACCATTCGCCCGTAGCGCCGTAAAGGCATTGTTCGAACTGCTTAACTTAATAATATCCCTCAATGCACTGATTTCACCTGGAACGACACTACCAAAATCACTACCATATCCCCATGCAACAACAGAATTATTAGCCCTCCTCACAGCAAAAGCCCAAGCAGCCTTCACGACTTCCACAATATCTGTCATTGCGGCAACTTCCGGCGGCAATACTCCTCCCTTATCACCGCTTCCCCAAGCGACTAAGTGGCCCGTGGCTCTCCGGGCTACAAAAGCACTACCTCCTCCCCATACATCCACAATATCAGTCATTGCCGCAATTGCCGGTGACACTAATCCACCATGACCACGATTTCCCCAAGCAACAACTTGCCCCGTAGCCCGACGAACCGCGAATGCTCCTGCCGATCCCACAATATCGACAATATCACTTAACCCAGCAATTTCCGTTGGAACAACCCCGCCATATTCGGCACTTCCCCAAGCAACGACATGACCATTGCTTAACCGTGCCGCAAAGGCATTTACTGTACTAACTATCTGAACAATATTATTTAAAGTTGCCAAAGGAGCCGGGATGTTGCCGCCAAACCCAGCGTCTCCCCAGGCAACCATATAACCGCTATCCCGCCGGGCAACAAAAGCAGCGGTATAATCTCTACCCAACCCATTTCCAATCACGTGCCAGCCATTACCCGCAATATTGCACGGGTTCAAAGTCACTAATTGGTTAGCCAAACGCACACGCAAAGGACGATACGGCAAAACATCTTGAAAATTGCTGCCAGCAACCCACTTCTGTTCCCCTGCATATTGCCATTCAGCCAGTACAGGTCGCAAAGTGTTGGCATTCAGCGCACTAATATAGCAAGGAGGAGTAGCCCCAAAGTTATAAAACCCCTGTCGCGAATAACGAGCGCCTATTACCAGCAATTTAGCTCTTTCTCCAATTATATAATAATCCACTGGCTGGGATCGTGCCAATTCTCCCGTTGCGCGGGTAATATTGTAATTCAACCGGACATAGCTCCCAGAATATTGTTCTAATACAGAAAAAGGCACGATGAAAGTTAGAATCTTCCCTCTTTTTTCGCGTGTCACCGTATCCTGTAGTACATAGGGGCTACCAAACTCTCCTTGCCAAGATAAAGTAATCTTATCCCCTGTCATCATATTTAAATACGGATTAACATAGACCGTCGCTCCATTGATATCAATCACCTGACTTATATCTAATTGCCACTTATTACTCGCCTCAGCTATCCACGGCGCAGGCAAAAGCTCATATACTTGTTTCAGTTCATTCTGGGAAACACTAGATGATGTTGACATATATTATATTCCTTTCATAATTAAAAGTGATAAAATTTTAACGCTGGAATAGAACAAACTACTAATCAACCATCTAAATGAATATTTAGAAAAATTTGATTAGCAGAGGTTCAATCATTTAGCTCTCGTTATTTACTTAAATATTAACTTGATTTTAATACTCTACTCATATTATCTGAAATATATTCTTACCCTGATATTCAAGGATAAGAATATATGAAACAACAACCAACGGATATTAATAATTCAATGCATCGAGAAGCCGTTTCTTCAATGATGCAACATCATCCACGCTATTCTGAACCAACAGAGTAAGATTAGCTATATCACTTTCCAGAGATTGAATCTTCTCTCCCAATTCCTGATTCTTTGCATCCAATAATATATCAATCCTTGCCGATTCAGCATATAACTGCTGACCATTAACCGCCTCATTACTGTGATTTGAAATCTCACCGGCCGCAACATGTATAATTTTACGTTCATGGCCGGTTTTTCCTACAGAAACAACATTCGGTTTATTAGCAATAGAATCTGCGCCTAATGCAATGCTCCCTTTTTCTGTTGCAGAGGAGTGTTGACCAATCGCCACGGACTGAGCCGCACTAGCCGTCACCTTTTGTCCCAAAGCGATAGAAGCCAGGCCGTTGGATACAGAGTCAGCACCAATCGCAATAGGCCAAATGACTTTCGCATCACCTTGTTTACCCGCAATTTGATTTTGCCCAATCGCAATAGCCGCTTCACTGATGGTTTTAGAATTTCGGGGTGAAGCACCAATTGCGATAGAATGTACTGCTGGCGCTTCTGCATGTCCAAGTACAACTGAATCCTTGCCAGTTGTTTGTTCAGCTACATCGATATTTTCAATAGACATATTAAACCTCTTAATTTATATATTAAATAATCATGCATTGTTTGAAACTTAATAAAATGTGCAACAGAATATAATATGGATTGCGTGAACCTGTAATTCTTTTACATATCAAAACCTAAATTAACGTTATATTTATTCCACCGACAATATTAGATATAAATCCCAACTTGTAAATAAATTAAAATTATTGGATGGTGGAATATATTGTATGGAATTTATTTCATGTATTATCAAGCTTTATGGAATATATATCCAATAAAGTTCATCATAACCAATTAATTAATCACCTCAATATTAATTGGTTTTTATATACTTAATCCAAGTAAACATAGGAGAAAACTTTATTATTAACCTTAAATTATTTGAAAAATAATTATCCAGTATACTTTTAACACCCAAAAAATACAATCACATTTGGCTAATTATAATTTTAATAATAAATACTCTCAATGAAAATTTTTACCACTGATGATTTCGCAGCTTTCATGGACAACAATTCACTAACTCAAGACATTCCCAATAAACTGTTGAAAGTTTATAATCTATTAGCCAAAAAATTTGTTAATATCAATAATAATCTTGAAGACAACTTATACCCTATGGATTTCAAGATGCATCGCGGCGGCAAGGGAGCGAATCCCCGGGAGCATAGATAACTATGTGACCGGGGTGAGAGAGTGCAGCCAACAAAGAGGCAACTTGAAAGATAACGGGTATATCATCTGATTTATTAATCGAGGTAACATGTAATGAATAATAATCGACTCATCAAAATGCAGAAAATGGCTGAGCGTTTTCATCAATCTGGCACAGTATCAAATATCACCATGAGAGAAATTAATGCATTGGTTAAACAAGATAAAAACATGAATCACTCTTCATCTAATGTGATGACCGGAAAACGCATAATTAAGTGAAAACATATTTTACCGGACACATTTCACTCACCGTATCAGCCAATTCAATTAATTCAACAGGGTAATCTTGTCCGGTAATGATTACCGTCTGATTAATTGGTCGTCCGTTTAATGCCTTGATAATTTCGTCGAGCAATAGATAACCGTTATTTATCGCGCAAGCCAATTCACTAAGCACTACCAATGATAATTCAGGATCACGCATCATGCGCAACGCATGCTGCCAAACCTCAGTACAAGCGGCAATATCCTGAGTACGATTTTGCATTTCTCCAGTCAGGTTCATTGATATTAATTGAAATTCTATCCCATGCGACTGCAACAAAGTACGCTCGCCGGCTGACCATTCATCCCTAATAAATTGGATAACGCCAGCCTTTAATCCATGACCCAACGCTCGTGCAACCGTTCCCATTGCTGCGGTGGTTCTCCCTCTACCATTACCGGTATAGATAATGACAATCCCCCGGTTTTCCTGAGCGGCTGCAACTTGTGCCATAAATCTCTCTTTTTGCCGCTGTTTTCTCTGTTTATATCGCTCCTCACTCATTTGTCCGGCTCCAATATATTAGTCAACTGTTTGTTTTGTTTGTATTCGCTTGAGATGACTCAGAGAATAATGTTTCTACCACCCGATCAACTTGTTGACGATCTTGACTGACCAACGATTGCATTAATCGCTCATCAGTGAAAAACCGCTCCCAAAAGTGACGACGTGCCGCCAAATGATGAAAATGTCGTTTTACCCGCTGGCGAAGTGTTCCACCGTAAGCGGCCAGACGGCCAAGATGCATCGGTAGCAGCCGTTCGAGTTTTTCACGCCATAATCTGACCAATACTGGCGCATTCCCCCCGGAGGAGATAGCTATCACCAATGGTGAACGATCAATCACTGACGGTGTGATAAAACTGGCTTGCTGTGGTTCATCCACCACATTACAAAAAATGCGGCGCTCCGTCGCACAATCACACACGTAGCTATTCACCGCCGCATCATTAGTAGCAGCAATAACCAGCCAACTATGCTCAAGCCAGTGAGGCTCAAACTCACTGCGAATGAGTGTCACTTGGCCGTTATCCCCCCATATCTTAAATTGTGGGGTAAATTCCCGTGCGTTAACTAATAGATGTGCGCCAGCATCTAATAACAGACGCGCTTTACGCTCGGCTACCTGACCTCCTCCAACCAGCAGACAGGTTTTATCCCGGATCTGACAAAACATCGGCAAATAATCCAACATAAGTCTCCTCCTACAGTTAACGCACACCACCCGGTATCATGGTCAGCAAGTGCTGACGAGGATAAAAACGAATTATGCCCCTCTGTTTCAGCCACCAGCATAGGTATTCAACATCATGATGGTGGCGATCACACAATAACCCGACGACACTGCCACTATGAGCAACATTCAGCCCGTAGATCCCACTCCGCTCTACCAATTCCAACAAACTGTCAAACGCCGGTTTTACCAACAATTTTTGACTGGCCAGTGCACTGAGTGTCGTAGCTTCTCCCAACCGCCAGTAATTCCGAGTCGTCACAGCCTGACAAAATAGTTTCCAAGCATGCTCTAGCATTGCGGCATTTTCCAATAATACCGGATGGCGATCTAAACGGTGATAATCAGCCGTGATCAGGGTTTCCGGGCTTTCCAATAACAAAATGTCTATAGATGGCTGCCAGTCACATGCAATTTGAGTGGTACCTGTTTGATGATCGAACAAGGTAAGCCGGCTGAATAACGTGCTATCCGTAGGCTCAAGCTGTACGCAAAAGCTAGCCAGTGTCGTTTCATCAAGTGTTTTCCCCAAATAACGCGCCGTCGCCAGCGCGGTAGCGGCAATATCAGCGGTACTACTTGCCAGCCCTTTTGCCATCGGGATCGTAGAAGTCAAAGCGATCCGTAAACCTCGCGCCATCTCTATCGACAAACCAAAATACGCCAGAACAGTTTTCATCACTTGGCGCATACGGGGACGTTCCTCTTTTCCCGGCACGCCATCTGTAACAGACACTTCGCTAAACCAATTCACCGGACAAGAGATCAATTTCTCACCACCAAGAATCCACCCTTGGATAAGTTCACCACACGATGCAGGACAACGCGCTTCAGCCATAACCAAATACCTGACGTAACGCCGATACCAGACGGCGATTATCATGCTCGCCCTTAATGGCGACCCGATAATGAGCTGCATTCAAGCCCGGATAATTAGCACAATGGCGAATCAATATTCTCTGTTTCAGCAATACTTGTTGAAGATCGATTTCTGGGCGCAGGCAACGCAGGAAGATATAATTTGCCGCGGGAGGCCAAACACGCAATGCCGGTGATGCAGCCAGTGCCTGATAAAGCCAACGTTGTTGCTCAGCTAACCAGCGGTGTGTTGCTTGAATGTAAGCGTTATCATTAAGAACAATTTCACCCGCCAACGCCGCGAAAGCATTAATGGTCCACGGCTCCCGCCAGCGCTTCATTGCTCGAATCCCCGTGACATCACTGCTGACCAGATAACCAAGGCGCAACCCCGGAATAGCAAAAAATTTCGTTAGTGAACGCAGAATATAAAGACGAGGAAAATGCGCTATCTGAGGAATAAATCCAGCAATATCCGGGAGAAAATCGATAAACGCCTCATCAACAATCAACGCAATATTATGCTGACGGCAACGTTCAAATATCGCCTGCAATAGCACAGCATCTGGCATCAACCCCGTCGGATTGTTCGGTGTCGCAAGAAACAAACAGTCAGGCCGATGGCGCTCTAATGCTATCAACAAGCGTTCATCAGGTTGATAGCTATCAGCTTCACTCATCACATACTCATCAATCTGGCAAGCCACTCGCTGCAAGGCGCGTCGATATTCAGCAAATCCCGGTATCAACAACATGGCTCGGCGCGGCTTAAGATAATTCACCACAGCATAAATCAATTCAGTCGCACCATTACCCGCCATCAGGTTTTCGACAGTGCAATGATGAGCCTGCGCTAACGCTGCATGTAACCGGCGATATTCTGTATCAGGATAGTACTCGGCACATTGCAATTGGTCGATAATGGCCGTTTTCAGGGATTCCGGCATTCCTAACGGATTGATATTCGCGCTGAAATCAATCATTTCTTCGACTGTAACACCGATTTTCAGCGCCATTTCCAGCACATTACCGCCATGTTCGCTCATCAAATAGTATCCCCAAATGTTAAGCAGAGAATCAGAGTGCCATCAGTGATGGAACAGAAGACAACAATAGATGATCCCGGCTAAAAGCCAGTGTTTCTCGCAAACGCACCACATCACCAATCACAATCAATGCTGGTGCAGTCAATCCCTGAGCGGCTACCCGCTGAGCCAAAGTTAACAGGGTTGCGCTGGCAACCTGCTGTTGCTGATGGCTAGCATACATCACAACCGCCGCCGGCGTTGTCGGCGCTTTACCGCCTGCGATCAATTGCTCACAGATACTCGCCAGTTGAGTCATTCCCATTAAGATCACCAACGTACCTTCCAGCTTTGCCAGCGTCGCCCAATCCTGTGATTCATTTCCCTGACGCAGATGGCCGGTAATAACATGAAAACCTGATGCATAATCACGATGGGTGACCGGGATCCCGGCACAAGCCAGACCACCAATGGATGAACTGATGCCCGGTACCACTTCAAAAGGGATTTTCGCCAGTGCCAAAGCTTCCGCTTCTTCACCACCACGGCCAAACACATAGGGATCTCCCCCTTTCAGCCGGACGACATTTAACCCTTGTTGCGCACACTCTACCAAGATTTGATTAATTTGCCGTTGCGGCACTGGGTGATAGTTCGGCGTTTTGCCGACATTAATCATTTTGCAATCATCAGGTGCTTCGGATAACAGCTCCGGGCTGACTAATCGATCATACACCAGCGCCTCCGCCTGACGGATACAATGTAATCCTCTGACAGTAATTAGCGCCGCATCGCCGGGACCGGCACCGACCAACCAAACTTTTCCGCTATTCATCATTTTTCTCACCCCGTAACGAAAGTCTGTTGGAAGATATATAACCGATAGCCAGCAACGCGATCTGGTGTAAGATCAATAATTCTTCATTTTTGTTAATGTATTGATGATAACCATCTGTCCTGACATCTTGGCGCCTTATCTGCCTGTTTCTCTTAATAACTTCGCCCTGTATCTTGTATCTATACCCTATGGATTTCAAGATGGATCGCGGCGGCAAGGGAGCGAATCCCCGGGAGCATAGATAACGATGTGACCGGGGTGAGTGAGTGCAACCAACAAAGAGGCAACTTGAAAGATGACGGGTATACGCCATTTTTATTATGGCCCCTAATATTTTTGTGACCACAGTTGATTTTCCAACCAAATTGCCGATATTTAATACTGATTAACAAAAAAAAATGCCAACATACGCCTTATTGCAGACAAGAGGCGTAGCGATGGAAGCCAAGGAGTTATTTAGTGTCGGTATTGACATCGGCACCACCACCACACAAGTGATCTTTTCGCGTCTGTCACTGGTGAACCGTGCAGCGGTATCACAAGTGCCACGCTACGAGTTTGTTAGCCGCGAGATTATCTGGCAAAGCCCGGTATTATTTACCCCCGTAGACTTCGCCGGACAATTACGTGAAGACGAACTGTTCAGTCTGATCCAAGCACAATATCAGGCGGCAAACATCGATCCGAAAAGTGTCGATTCCGGTGCAGTTATCATTACCGGTGAAACCGCGAAAACATGCAATGCACGCCCTGCAATTATGACGCTGGCACAAAAATTAGGGGATTTTGTTGTCGCAACAGCAGGACCCCATTTGGAATCGGTGATTGCCGGTTTGGGCTCCGGCGCTCAAGCTCTTTCACAGCAGAAAATGACCAGAGTGCTCAATATTGACATCGGCGGCGGTACAGCCAACTATGCGCTATTCGATGCCGGGCGACTTATCGCCTCCGCTTGCTTAAATGTCGGCGGCCGCTTATTGGAGACCGATCTTCAAGGGAACGTTTTACGAGCACATCCGCCCGGAGCACTCATCGTTGATTCACTGTTTGGCGAAAACACAGATATTCAACATCTGACAGCCACGCAATTACAGCAAATTGCTACGCGGATGTCGCAATTGTTGTGGGAAGTCGTTACCGGGCAACTCACACCTCTAGCGCAACAATTACTGATGACCGAGCCGCTGCCAAACTGTGATGAACTCTACGCCGTCACTCTCTCCGGCGGGGTAGGAGAATGTTATCGTGAAACATCGGATCATGACCTATTCCGTTTTCACGATTTAGGACCATTGCTGGCACAAGCTATCCATCGTGATAATGATTTCGCCAAACTGCCGCTACAAATGCCAAAACAAACCGTACGCGCTACCGTCATTGGTGCCGGCGCTCATACATTATCGTTATCCGGCAGCACTATCTGGCTCGATACACTATCACTACCACTGCGCAATATTCCCGTCGTCCATCCTGACACAGAAGCCACTGAATCACTGGCAGAAGCCTGGCAACATGCGCTCACACAAATGGATCTGAATGCCGAGCAAGATCTATATGCATTGGCCCTACCCGACGCCTTGCCGGTGAATTATGCCGCCGTGCAGACATGCATTACCGCTTTACAGAACTTTGTCAGATGCTATCCCTCTTCTCACCCGCTGCTCATCGTTGCAGGTCAAGACTTTGGTAAGGCATTGGGCATGCTGTTACATCCTCTGATGGGAGAACGGCCGCTGGCGGTTATTGATGAAGTTATCACCCGCACCGGGGATTATATCGACATTGGCACGCCACTATTTAATGGCACTGTGGTTCCCGTCACTATCAAATCACTGGCTTTTCCTTCCTGAGAGAGCGTAAACATGAAATTGAAAACTCAGCTTTTTGGTAAGACCTATCAGTTTAAAGATGTCAAACAGGTGCTGGCAATGGCTAACGAATTGCGTTCCGGGGATGTGCTAGCCGGGGTGGCTGCCGAAAGTTCCCAACAACGCGTAGCGGCTAAACATATCCTCTCGGAAATGACGATTACGGATATTCGCATGAATCCGATCATTCCTTATGAAGAGGATTGCGTGACTCGCATTATTCAGGATGACATTAATGAAATTGCCTACGCCCGCATAAAAAACTGGAGCATTGGTGAATTGCGTGAATACATACTAAGCGATGATACCAGCGTGGATGATATCGCCTTTCTGCGTAAAGGAATCAGCGCCGAAGTCGTTGCCGCCGTGGCAAAAATCAGCTCCAATGCGGACCTGATCTATGGCGCGAAAAAAATGCCCGTGATCAAAAAAGCCAACACCACCATTGGGACGCCGGGAACGTTCAGCGCCCGGCTACAACCTAACGATACCCGCGACGATGTACAAAGCATTCTGGCCCAGATTTACGAAGGGCTATCATTTGGCGTTGGTGATGCAGTCATCGGCGTCAACCCGGTGACCGACGACGTAGAAAACCTCACCCGCGTACTAGATACCCTCTATGAGGTAATCGACAAATTCTCCATCCCAACACAGGGCTGTGTTTTAGCCCATGTCACGACCCAGATAGAAGCCATTAAGCGTGGCGCACCGGGTGGTTTGATTTTCCAAAGTATTTGCGGCAGTGAAAAAGGGCTAAAAGAGTTTGGCGTAGAATTGGCTATGTTAGATGAAGCACGTGCCATTGGCGCGGAATATTGCCGTCTTGCTGGCGATAACTGTCTCTATCTTGAAACCGGACAAGGCTCCGCCCTCTCCGCCGGTGCTCACTTTGGCGCTGATCAAGTGACGATGGAGGCACGAAACTACGGTTTAGCACGCCACTATGACCCATTTCTGGTGAATACTGTTGTCGGTTTCATCGGGCCAGAATACCTCTACAATGATCGCCAGATTATCCGTGCCGGATTAGAAGATCACTTTATGGGAAAACTCAGCGGCGTTTCAATGGGATGTGACTGCTGCTATACCAACCACGCAGACTCTGATCAAAACCAGAATGAAAACCTGATGATCCTGCTGGCAACCGCAGGATGTAATTTCATCATGGGGATGCCGCTCGGTGATGACATTATGCTCAATTACCAGACATCTGCTTTCCACGATACCGCCACTATCCGCCATCTGCTTAATCTACGCCCGTCACCGGAGTTTGAACGCTGGCTGGAACAGATGGGGCTAATGGCAAATGGCCGCTTAACATCACGGGCGGGCGATGCATCGTTCTTTTTCTGATTCTTTGCTGAGATAAATCATCATGAACCAAAAAACAATTGAAGAGAATGTAAGCGAGCGGGTATCTAACCTGAAACCCCATGCATCCCCTGAAATCACTAACGAAACGGAAAGCTGTACGCCGGATTTAGGCTCCTTGGAAGCCAAACAGTGGATCGGTGTCCAAAACCCGAACCGGATAGAAGTATTACAGGAATTACGCCGCAGCACTGTGGCGAGAGTCGGTACCGGCCGCAGCGGTCCACGTCCACGTACTCAGGCATTGCTGCGTTTTCAGGCTGATCACTCCCGTTCTAAAGATACGGTGTTAAAAGAGGTCCCGGTTGAATGGATAGAGAAACAAGGATTGCTAGAAGTGCAATCTCAAGTCAGCGACAAAAATCTCTATCTGACTCGCCCGGATTTAGGGCGAAAACTCAGTGCGAATGCGGTAGAAACTTTACTGACACAGTGTAAAACAGCGCCCGATGTACAAGTTGTTATCTCCGATGGCCTGTCTACCGATGCCATTATCACCAACTACGAAGATCTTGTGCCACCACTGCTAAAAGGGTTGGAACAAACAGGAATGTGCATCGGCACACCGTTTTTTGTGCGCTATGGTCGCGTCAAAATCGAAGATCAAATTGGCGAGTTACTCAAAGCTAAAGTGGTTGTTTTACTGATTGGAGAACGCCCCGGATTAGGGCAATCGGAAAGTCTCTCCTGCTATGCCGTTTACCAACCGACTGTAGAAAAAACGGTTGAAGCTGACCGCACTTGTATCTCTAATATTCATCATGGCGGCACGCCCCCAATCGAAGCCGCGGCAATTATTGTCGATTTAGCTAAAAACATGCTGGAACAGCAAGCTTCCGGCATTGCTCTTAGAGCCTATCCCAAAAGGAATTGTCATATTGTATAATATTCTAGAACGGATAATTTCTGAAGGTATAGAGAGTATGGCAAACAACAAATGGCGGCTCAGTGATGAACTTTG
>NZ_JBHFKT010000067.1:0-11539 GCF_042879335.1 Photorhabdus sp. RM96S
TAACGCCCTGACGGGCGATTGAATCGGGTCAATGAGGAAAATGAGTTGTATTATGATTCGTAATGAAAGGAACAAACCCCATTATTTTCAATGGGGTTTGTCAGCGGTCTGAACCACCCGCTATGCGGGTGGTTATGATTTGCTGTTTGATGTATGTTATTCATAGAAATTTTATCGCTCAAAGCTGCTCGTAAAATCTTCATTCCAATCGGTAGTTACTTGCCTTGGTGCGATTTTTTTAAGGCGTGCAGGACGGTGTTAATGCCAATCTTGAGGACACGAGCGGTGTCACGGACACCCGAGCCGTTGAACGCTATATCGACAATCTTCTCTTTGACGCCAGGTTTGCGAGCTTCATAGGTGTAGGTGAGCTGAAAAACATGGGGACAGGCTGGGCAACGATAGCGAACGTGACCGGCAGGGGTCTTACCGTGGCGATATGCGCGGTCGGAGTGGCAACGAGGACAGTGAACGGTGATGGATGCTATGAAGTGCTGAGTCTCAAAAGCACCCATCATACCGCTTCAACCGATCGGAGGCATCACCCGATTAAGGTAGAATCGCCTTCGTTATGTTCGAGCTGATTAGTATGCCAATTTTTCAATTTAGCATACTTTTTTCGGGATAAACGCCCTTTCAAAAACTGACCACTCTTTGCTTTTAATATCTAACAGAGAGCAATTGTTAGATTGCTATTAGAGGTTGGCAACGAATTGTTTATTAAATTCAGCATTCACTTTATCACTGAGAAGTTCGTACTTTTCACTCAATGCAATTTGCTGCGTTTGTAGTTGAGCTGGGTTTTTAACAAGATCAGATGCGTGAAGTTGACCCATCTCTTCCATAAAGCCGCTAGTTAACTGACTGAAGAGTGCATCTTTACCGATAATAAAACTCGAAAAGTTCTCTTTTACGAACTCTTGTTCATTGGGACTTAAGCTTTCTAAACCCAGACGTGCCTGGTTAGCGGAAGTGACATCGTCAAACGTCGCGTTAGCTGGATCAGTACCAGGCTTTAGGTACGCCGCGTCATTTTTGAAGTCACCAGCATTTTGAGTCATCGCGTTTTCTATGAGTTTTTGAGAGAAACTTCTTACCTCAAACGTAGACTGCACTGGTTTGTGGTCACTGACATTCACAAATCCATCAGTGATCACACTGGTTTCATGGTTCTGTAAGTTACCCGTTTTGTTGGTTAAACCAGTATTATCGAGCTCACCGAAATCAGGGCGATCTCGACCTTCTTTCTGTTTAATATTGCCAGTGTGCTTATCAAGCTGCATGTAAGTATGGCTATCGAGTGGTTTGAACTTAAAGCCATGTTTTGCTAAATGCGTATCATCGTGTGCAATTGGGTCGTACAGCACATCAGAGCCTTCAGCAACACGCTTCTCACGTTCATTGAGATCGCCGGTGATCAGAACCTCTTCATTCGGTTTGATCCCCTCCATCAACTTGTTTCCTTCGAATTCACGCTTTACTTCTTTGTTAGAATCCAAGTGCGCGGAAATCACGTTTAAAGCTTGGCCATTGATCTCTAAAGCGGTTTTCACCCCCCCTTTGTTACCAGTGATACCCATGAAGAATGCCATGGATCGTCCACCGATACCGTGACGATACTCAGACTCTTTTTTCACGTTAATATCGACGCCATCTTTAGCAAAAACAGACATAGAAGTATAACTAACACCTTCACCAAGACCTTTGGTCATTACTTTCATTTTGTTTTGGCTAAGGAGGTTCATGCCATCGAGTTCTAGGTCGTTAGCAAGCAATTTAGACTCTTGTTCAGCAAACAAGACCACATCATAATCACCTTTTTGGATCAGATTCTGGAAGTAGTTCTTAGTCTCTTCCGGCATCTTTTGGTTAGCCTGGTTGTAGGTTAATGTTAAGACCTTAACGTTGCCGCTGTTCTCTTTTTTGTGCAGCTGTTGGTTCATCAGATTCAGTTTTAAATCACTGTTTTTCGATGAATCTGTATTGCTAAAGAAGCGGTTAAAAAAGCTGCGATTCTCTTTTTGTTTTAGGCTAACTTCACCATCACTGTTTTTAGTAACGCGGTATTCTTTACCAAATACAGAGCCAAACTTAACCGTATCACCTTCTTTCGCATTGGTTTTGATATTTTGAATATCCACGAAGTCTAAACTACCTCTGTGCTGACTATTAATTTGAATTGTTGACATAAATTAACCTCATATTATAAATAGGGGTGTTCGTTGCAGGGATTAAATAAAAATCCCGACAGGTAGTTTTTCTGGGATCGTTTCTGCGTTATTCGTTTGTTCAATAAAATGGTGCCATTGCTCCATTTTTTCTAACAGTTGCTGAAAGATGTTTTGCACATAATTTTGAGGCTTATTTGATAGAGAAATAATCTTATAAATCGTTAATCTACGGCTATCAGGCATTAAGCCAATACCAAAGCCACCTCTAAAAGGTTCTAGCGCGTGTTCACCGATCGCGACTGCAATCGCTTCTGGAAGAGGCGTTGGTAATTCAACTGGACTGGTCAGAGATATGTGTAAATTAATGGTTGTTTCATTCTTAAATATGGTTAAGAAAAGTGCCTCACCATGGTCATTAGTATCGAATGATAACTCACATTGAAATAATCCATTTTCATCGAAATCGGCACCGTTACCTAAAAATCTGATACTTTCCTGATAGATATCCATTGTGTTCCTTCTATATATTATTTTTTGATGGTTATTCTTCTTAGTAAGAAGGATTATAAAGACGAGGGAATTGTATGATATTAAGTACAGGCGGATTTTTTTATTCTTCCATATGAAAGGTTAAATCTATGGTCACCCTCGTTTTTGCAACACTAATTTTGATGAATTTTGAGCTTGCTTAAATCTATCCGGCGTCACTATAGGCAAGGATGCCTGCGCCTCGATGAGTTCCGCGCCTGATGTTCCTAAAAAACCACTCGGCTTTAATAAGCCATCTTCATAAACAGGATCTTTAGCGGCAACCTGTTATTTTAGATAGAAAAAAGGCTTTATTTATGATCTGATAATTGTCGCCAAACAAAATACCGAGATCAGAGAATAAAGCCGATGACAATTATCTCCACAAAACCTCAGTTAATGCAATTCTTCAGTGACACTTTTCTTGAAAAAACGGCCCGCAGATGTGGCTTTATGGAGCGGTTCAGAAATATTGGGCCACAGTCTCTGGTTCTCAGTTTGATAGCCGCGTTGAGCAAAGGAAACTGCACTTCCATCGCTGACTTGCACCGGCAGTTTAACGGCATGTGCCTGAGTGAAAAACACACTGTCGCCTATAAACCCTTCCATAATCAGTTGCGTAAAAGCACCTTCGCCGATTTTATGAAGACACTGGTGACATTCGCCATGGTTCAATTGATTGAAAACGTTCTGCCGCCCTTACCCAAAAAATTTGAGCAGTTTGACGATATCCTCTTGCAGGATGGCGGCTCATTCAACGTTCATCCCGATTTAGCGGGGGTTTTCCCCTGCCGCTTCAGCCCATTGAAGGCAGCGGTTGAGTGCCATATGACCCTGTCTTTGTTCAGCCAATCACCCATCGCCATGACGGTGACCGCAGACACGGCATCTGAGCGGGCTTATCTACCAGCTCCCCATACCTTACGCAATAAATTGCTGCTGGCGGATGCCGGTTATGTGGATTTCGGGTACTTTGAACAACTTTCCTTGTCCAGTGATTCATTTATCGTGCGGGGAAGCCAATCGCTTAATCCCCTGATTGTCAGTGCCCGCAATGGACAGGGGCGACAATTACCGACACTGGCGGGCAAAAAACTCAGGGACATCAGCCGCAAAAATAACCGCGATGAGGTACTGGATTTCACCTGTCGGCGTGGCCGATTCGAATTTCGGATCATCCGGCGTTGGTTCGCGCAGGAAAAGCGCTTCTGTTTTGGGCTCACCAACCTGCCGCCATCCGACTTTACCGCAGATGACATCATGGCGCTCTATCGCTGTCGCTGGCAGGTCAAACTGCTGTTCAAGGAATTAAAATCCCACACCAACCGGACAGGCTTTGCGACCGGTCAGAAAGCGATAGCGGAAGGACTCATCTGGGCAAGTCTGCTGGCGTTGATAGTCCGGCGCAGTCTGGCGAGACGGTTTTTGCCTTCAGTCTCCTTTCTCAAGGCAGCCAAAAATGTTGATGTCTGGTTGTTGCCGATATTGGGCGCGATTATTCATCATGCCGGGTCGGAAATAGAACACCATCTGGATTGGGCCCTGAAATATCTCTCCAAAAACGCGTTGAAGTTGCCTCAAAGAAAATCCAATAAAGACAATACGTTGGAGGGTATTGTCGAGAGGCTTAATGCTTAAGGTTCAGTGTATGAGGTCGTTTTAATCGGATAGCTGCTTTGCTTGTTATATTTATATCTCTGTTATCAGAGGTAATATTTGTAGATCCCGCAAGCAGATTTCAATATCATTGGCTTTATTGATATGTTCTTGATTTTCAATATCAAAAATATCTTTTGTCGTAATAATCAATGAGCCTTTTTTGTTATTTTTATCAGAAATAGATATTATTTCTTCCGCCATTGGAACTAAAGTCGGATCTATTTCAATTGGTAAGTAGAGCATCCAACCGGCGTAAACCCTATCTGGAAAAACTTGTTTTTGTTTTAACGAGTAACCTCTTGTATCTACTAACATAAATGGAGAGTTTCGAATCGATATTGAATTTTTTAAAAGCTCAATAATATCTTGAAAATTAAATTTATCTTTATCTAAATTGATGCTTATAGATATATTAGTTTTACCTAATCTAACAGGATTAACATGGATTTTATCTTCACCCATATATAGAATACTGTTGTTGTTCTCATCTACTCCATCAGATAATGATTTCACAATAAATCCAGAGTTTTCATCATAAGTTTCTTTAAAATCTTCTATAGCATATTTAGTAGGTCCATTTTCATCAAATGCATTATTTTTTAATCTCTCTTCTTGAGTATAACCAGGTAAATACCAACCACTTTTTCTAGTTGTTAACTTATTTATCTTGCATGTAATTTGATATAAATCAAGTAATGCATTTTCAGGAGTTAAAGCCTCATTTAAGTCATGGAATAATTTTATTCTTGAAAAGATCATTGACATTTTTAATTCTCCTTTTGTGAGAATGATTAAAGTTTAGTGTTAAATACCGTAATGTTAGGAAACATAGAAAATGCCGTAAGAAAGTATTCATAAGATATTGGTTCTAGAAAGTGCCAATGGGATTTTGGAATATTATCTAATGTCTCGCACACTAAGTTCTGCCTCCTAGCCTGATTAATCATACTGTCATATCCAGACATTTTTCCCTTTAACTTTATATTTTTATAAAAGTCATTAGGTTCTCCATCTTTGAAAAATTGATCATATTTAGCTTTGGCCTCAAGAAATAAGCATTGTGCAGGTTTCCAACCATCGAAATTTGTATCCATGCATAACCAGGTTTCAATTAGGTTTAATTCAGGGTTGTATATCGTCCCGGCAATTTTTGTTTGGTAGGCAATGGTTATTTCTGAATACGATGTGGTCTTTTCCCAAACCATTGTAACGTTGCCAATTGCCGGACATTTCTCACATTCGGTGCGGGACGAAGCAATTGTTTGTGTATCCGCTTTTGCCTTGTCTTGTTCACCTTCTTTATCTTTGGTGCTTTCCATCACACCAACGGCGGCTAATCCTGTTGCACAAGCAGCCAGTGTCCATTCAGCCGCCGTTAAAAGAGCGGGAGCCGCTGGCGCAAGAAGTAGTAATGGCATGTCCATTTCTCCTTTTCAATAAATGATCCATGACTCGCAAATAATCACGGTATTTTTCTCGGCTCTCCATTTTACCGGATTAATGTATTAGCCCGGTACAATGGAGAAGACAAGCGCAGCGCGTCAGTGTTGTCTTAAATAGGCCAAAGTGATTGTTGTCTCATTAAGCGAGAAAATCTTTCTGGCTGGCAATCAGTTTTGCACCACATGCTGTATGCATACCTTCTAATGCGACAGGTTTTCCCTGATGCTTTAAGTCATTACTACCTTCCACAATAGGGAAAACCCCTTTGCACTTAGGGCAGTTTACTAAATCACCTTTAGCGGCAACAGGTACGCCTTGATACACGTAATTATCAATGGCGGTAATGACTTGACCACCATGATCGGTTAGGTCGTTTAATCGGATTACGGCTCTGTTTGTCATATTTATAACTCTGTCATCAATGGTAGTATTTGTAAATCCCGTAAACATATTTCAATATCATTGGCTTTATTGATATGATCTTGATTTTCAATATCAAAAATATCTTTTGTCGTAATAATCAATGAGCCTTTTTTGTTATTTTTATCAGAAATAGATATTATTTCTTCTGCCATTGGAACTAAAGTCGGATCTATTTCTATTGGTAAATAGAGCATCCAACCTGCACTTATTCGGTCTGGAAATACTTGCTTTTTTTTCAATCTATATCCTCGTGTTTCAGTCATAACGATTGGAGAATTACGAGTAGATGCTAAAGCTTTAACAAACTCTATAATAGTTTGAATCTTAAATTTTTCTTTCACTAAGTTAAGATCAATAGATATATTTGTTTTCCCTAGTCTATTATTGTAAATTACATCACTGCTTTGATAAAAAATTCTATTTTTAAGTTCAATATCACCTGGGATATCAAATAAAGTAGCTATAAGATATTTTGCATCTTTATCATAATTTTCTGTAAGCTGGCTTATAGCATATTCAGTAAAACCAGTATCAGTAAATACATTATTTTCCTCTATTTCCTCTAAACTATATCCTGGTAAATGCCAATAACTTGGGTTACTACTAATATTATTTATTTTCTGCATTATCTGATATGCATCCCTTAACGCCAATTCAGGTGTTATTGGCTCATTAAGGTCGTGAAACAATTTTATTCTTGGATGTATTAAACTCATAATCATTAATCCTGTTTGAAATTTTCAGCAATAGTTATAGGCTTTTGATCAACTCATTGGCGTATGAAATGTTTTAATGTTAGTAAAAGGAACAAACATTTCAGAAAAATATTCATAAGATATAGGCTGCAAAAAATGCCAATGAGACTTTGGAATATTATTCAATCCTATGCATACCCTATTTTGTCTTTCTGCTTGCCAAATTGTACTTTCTGCCCCTGTTTTGCTGGTAGGTGTTTTTCTAAACTCACCAAAAATCCAATCTGGTTCACCATTCTTAAAAAACTGATCATATTTAGCTTTGGCCTCAAGAAATAAGCATTGTGCAGGTTTCCAACCATCGAAATTTGTATCCATGCATAACCAGGTTTCAATTAGGTTTAATTCAGGGTTGTATATCGTCCCGGCAATTTTTGTTTGGTAGGCAATGGTTATTTCTGAATACGATGTGGTCTTTTCCCAAACCATCGCAACGTTGCCAATTGCCGGACATTTCTTACATTCGGTACGGGACGAAGCAATTGTTTGTGTATCCGCTTTTGCCTTGTCTTGTTCACCTTCTTTATCTTTGGTGCTTTCCATCACACCAACGGCGGCTAATCCTGTTGCACAAGCAGCCAGTGTCCATGCAGCCGCAGCTAAAAGAGCGGGGGCCGCTGGCGCAAGAAGTGGTAATGGCATGTTAATTTCTCCTTTTCAATAAATGATCCATGACTCGCAAATAATCACGGTATTTTTCTCGGCTCTCTATTTTACCGGATTAATGTATTAGCCCGGTAAAACGGAGAAGACAAGCGCAGCGCGTCAGTGTTGCCTTAAATAGGCCAAAATGATTGTCGTCTCATTAAGCGAGAAAATCTTTCTGACTGGCAATCAGTTTTGCGCCACAGGCTGTTTGCATACCTTCCAATGCAATAGGTTTTCCCTGATGCTTTAAGTCATTGCTACCTTCTACAATAGGGAAAACCCCTTTGCACTTAGGGCAGTTGACTAAATCACCTTTAGCGGCAACAGGCACGCCTTGATACATGTAATTATCAATGGCGGTAATGACTTTACCACCATGATCGGTTAGATCGTTTAATCGTATTACGGCTTTGTTTGTCATATTTATAACTCTGTCATCAATGGTAGTATTTGTAGATCCCGCAAGCAGATTTCAATATCATTGGCTTTATTGATATGTTTCTTGTTTTCAATATCAAAGATATCTTTTGTAGTGATAATCAATGAGCCTTTTTTGTCATTTTTATCAGAAACAGGTGTTATCTCTTCTGCCATTGGAACTAAAGTCAGATCTATTTCTATTGGTAAATAGAGCATCCAGCCGGCACTTAAACGATCTGGGAAGACCTGTTTTCTTTTTATTCTATAATTATCAGTTTCTACCATAATATAAGGTGAATTATGGCTATAAACCAGAAACTTGATAAAATCAATCAACTTAATAAAGTGAAACTCTTTTTCTTTAATGGATATATTAATCTCTATTTTTGTTTGGCCTTGTCTTTCAACATGATAATTAAAGTAACTAACTGAACATGCTTGCCCATCCTCGCCTCCATCCCAGACGCCTGATATAACCTTAGGATCTTCTTCCGTATAATTTTCTTTAAAGTCGCTTATACATTCGTCTGTTATTCCTCTCTCATCAAAAGCTACCCGAGTTAATGCTTCTTCGCGGCTATTTCCTCCTAAGTACCATATTTTAGTGTATCCAAAGAAGATATCTTCCAATTGTTTTACGATTTTATAGGTATCATTAACTGCAATGTCTGGCGTTAATGGCTTTTTCCAATCTGTATATATTTCTATGTCTAAAGATAAAATAGTCATTAATTTTTCCTATTAGAAATTATTCGGTTAACAAGGAGTATGAAATACTTTAATATTGGAATAAATAGATAATTTCTCTAAATAATAGGCGTAGCTTATATGTTGCATAAAATGCCAATGAGAATTTGGTGTACTGTTTAATGAAGTACACACCCATTGTTGTCTTTTTCCTTGTTTTTGCATTGAGTAGTCTGACGATTTCCACCAAGGTTTGGGTTTACCATTTTCAAAGAACTGATCATACTTAGCCTTAGCCTCAAGAAATAAGCATTGTGCAGGTTTCCAACCATCAAAATTTGTATCCATGCATAACCAAGTTTCAATTATGTTTAATTCAGGGTTGTATATCGTCCCGGCAATTTTCGTTTGATAAGCAATTGTTATTTCTGAATACGATGTGGTTTTTTCCCAAACCATCATTACTTTCCCAATAGCCGGACATTTCTCACATTTGGTACGGGACGAAGCAATTGTTTTTGTATCCGCTTTTGCCTTGTCTTGCTCACCTTCTTTATCTTTGGTGCTTTCCATCACACCAACGGCGGCTAATCCCGCTGCACAAGCAGCCAGTGTCCATTCAGCAGCAGCTAAAAGAGCGGGAGCCGCTGGCGCAAGGAGTGGTAATGGCATATTAATTTCTCCTTTTTAATAAATTATCCATAACCCGCAAATAATCACGGTATTGTTGTTCCGGGCTATCCCCGGCGTTCAACATATTCTGGATTGCTGGCGAGCCGTGAAAATCACGGTTAAACGCAACGAAATATAAATAAGAGCGGATCAATGCTTCATCCTTGAACCCCACCTCAACCAAATCCAGATAAGCTTTCTTTAATCGTTCGTGTAGGCTGTGTTCGCTTTCATTTTCGACTAATTCACTGTGTTCAGCCAGAATACGTTGTCGGATCTGGGTCACATAAGCCTCATCTTCCGCATCAATAAATTTAGCGACCTGCTCCTTGCTGAGTTTTATCATCGTTAGGCCCCTTTTACGAAATGATCATTATTATCAAAAGAATACACCCACTCATGAATACCGTCAGTGAATGCCGACAATTGCTCTGGGCTGAAAATATCCCGAATTTGATGCAAAATGCGGGGATCGTGAAAACGCAGTAATGCCGTTTCCCCCGTTTCCAGCTCAACATTCAGGTAGTTTTCAAGGTGACGAGTCAGTTTGTCTAAAGACAGCGTGGTGTGTAGCCAGGATACCGAAGGTGCAGCCTTTTCCAGCGCAGATAACTTTTCTTCCCATGATTTCGCATAAGCCATATCAAACAACCACGGTCCCGCGAACGCAATTTTGGCATCCGGGTATTGCCGGAACAGGGGATTATTCATGCCGGCGATATACTTAATCTCCTCAGCAAAATGACGTTCATACTGTAGGCCGCTGACTAAGGCATACCATTTCATTTCGGGATGTGTTTCTCTGTATTCACTCCATTTTTTCTGTAATTCTGGTGTCATGACTGCCCCCTGATAACCATTGCCGTACCATTCAATTCTGCTTTCATCAGACAGGTCAGACAGATTTCTTTCAATGGTGTCGTCAGGGCTTTTTCTGCCTGCACGACACTGGTTTGTTTCAGTTTATCCAGCCTATCCGGTAGCTTGCCACCCCAGCCTGAGCCGCTGCCGGGTGATCCACTGCCGAAGTTAATGCTCGCACTGCTGGTAATACCGCCCGCATCGATTTTAAGGAAGTACCCGGCGGCCTGTAGGGTCAGTTCACTGCCGGCATCAATCACGACTTTAGCGCCGGAACTTAGGTGAATTTCATTGCCGCTTTGAGTTAACAGGGCGTCATCTGCCTTGATATGGAGTTTCTGCCCCGTAGATAGGGAAATGTCATTTCCCGTCTGTACGCGGTACTCATTATCAATGCGTAAATGGGCATCATGTTTAATATGATGTGTCCGGTTATGCCCAATATTGTGGGTTTCATCATTCAGAATCAGCGTATTCATATCCCGTTGAGCATGAATAAATACTTCTTCACTGCCGTTTTCATCCTCAAAACGTAATTCGTTAAAGCCATTACCTTTATGTGTTTTGGTTCTGAACGTGGTGCGCGTCTTTTCCGCAGGTAGATTCAGCGGTGGGCGGTTAAGGCCATTGTAAGTACATCCGGTAATAATAGGCCGGTCAATATCGCCGTTGAGATAGGAGATAATCACTTCCTGACCGACTCGCGGTGTTGCCAGAAAACCAAATCCGTTGCCATTCCACCCTTGTGCAACCCGCACCCAGCAAGAAGCCTGGTCGTCAGGCGCGTCATAACGGTTCCAGTGAAAGTGAACGCGAACCGCGCCATCTTTGTTGACGTAAATTTCTTCAGTGCCTGGCCCGACAACGGTTGCAATTTCATCGCCATCGGCCAATGGTTTATAGCGGTATGGGGGACGCCAATCGTTGCGGCCTGGAATGAACTGGGTGTGTGAATTCAGAGTGGTGCCGGTTCCGTTATCGCCTAAAACGGCGGGGACATGCCCCATGTGTTGGGAAGAGATGACTTGCCAGCGATCATTCATGGTGTCAATCGGGTGGTTGGTTAGTGTAAAAATTCTGCCGGGCATTAGTCGAATACAATTGCTGTCCGCTTGCCCTGATTTGCTGTCAGCACGCAAAGCTTCCAGCCGGTACTGGGTAAACGGAATGCCCTCTTTGTCTTTCTGAAAACGGCCGTAACTTTCAAAAATATGAAATGGCGTGCCGTTCTCCGCTTCAAAATCCGTGGCGTTATGCTGTAAAGCGTAATTG